>JAGCYR010000057.1 GCA_017960705.1 Clostridia bacterium
GCTCTCTGCCGTAGATCACTACGCCGACGAGAACGAAAGCGACGAATCCTGCCTCGTTTCTCTCGGTCAGAGCTTTCGTAATTTTCCCGAAAACACAGGGCGCAAGCGGCAATTTCACCGTTTGCGCCCGCTTTTTTGCGAAAAAGAGCGTAAAAACTGCTTTTTTTCATATATAATAATAAAAAAACTCTTGACAAATCCCAAATACCCGTGGTAAAATAGAGAACGCACGAAATGGGTGAACTATGCCCATTCGACCCCCGACCGTTATATCGCGGCGACAGGTGACCGCCGTGACTATAAACAGTATTTTTTGAAGAAGGAGGAAAACAATGCCGACTTTTAACCAACTCGTCAAGAACGGCCGTGAGAAACCCGTCTACAAGTCCAAGGCCCCCGTTCTGCAGAAGGGCGTCAACACGCTGAAGAATCAGCCGATCGACCTGTCCGCTCCGCAGAAGAGAGGCGTCTGCACCAAAGTTACCACCGTTTCTCCGAAAAAGCCGAACTCCGCGCTTCGTAAGATCGCGAGAGTACGTCTGACGAACGGGATGGAAGCGACCACCTATATCCCCGGTATCGGACACAACCTGCAGGAACACTCGGTTGTCCTGATCCGCGGCGGCCGTGTTCGCGATCTCCCCGGCGTGCGGTATCACATCATCCGCGGCACCCTGGACGCTCAGGGCGTTGCCAACCGGATGCAGGGCCGCTCCAAGTACGGAGCCAAGCGCCCGAAGAAAAAGTAATCCCCGATCCCTCGTGGGATCCGTGCCGTCCTCGCGCAGTTGTGAATAGTAAAAATACTGTTTGTAGATTACCGAGTTGATGCGCACTAACGAGAATTGATTTTTTCGAGTACCTGTGAGAACACAGAATAATTGTGAAGGAGGGAAGTACAGTGCCGAGAAGAGGTCAAATTTCAAAAAGAGAAGTTTTGCCGGATCCGATGTACCATTCCGAGCTGGTCACCAAGCTCATCAATAACATCATGCTTGACGGCAAAAAGGGCGTCGCGCAGAAGATCGTTTACAGCGCGTTTGCCCAGATCGAAGCGAAGCAGGGCGTGAACGCGCTGGAGGTTTTCACCGCCGCGCTTGAAAACGTAATGCCCGTTCTGGAAGTCAAGGCGCGCCGCGTCGGCGGTTCCAACTACCAGGTCCCGATGGAGGTCCGTCCCGAGAGACGGCAGACCCTCGGACTCCGCTGGATCGTCGCGTATGCGCGTTCCCGTTCGGAGAAGACCATGGCGGAACGTCTCGCTAACGAGATCATGGACGCCAAGGCCGGTATGGGCGGCGCCTTCAAGAAGAAGGAAGACACCCACCGTATGGCGGAAGCGAACAAGGCATTCGCGCATTACAGATTCTGATTCGCGTCGCGTAAGAGGAGTTTATCAGAATGCCGAGAGAATATTCGCTTGCCCATACCCGTAATATCGGGATCATGGCGCACATCGACGCCGGGAAAACGACGACCACAGAGCGGATCCTGTTCTACACCGGACGGATCCACCGGATCGGCGAGACCCACGACGGCGGCGCGACCATGGACTGGATGGTTCAGGAGCAGGAGCGTGGTATCACCATCACCTCCGCCGCGACCACCTGTTATTGGGCGCCCACGCGCTACCATAACGATCCCGAAGCCACTAAGGCAAACACTCACCGTATCAACATCATCGACACCCCGGGCCACGTCGACTTCACGGTTGAAGTCGAACGGTCGCTTCGCGTGCTCGACGGTTCGGTTACCGTCTTCTGCGCGAAGGGCGGCGTCGAACCCCAGTCCGAGACTGTCTGGCGCCAGGCGGACGAGTACAAGGTCCCCCGGATGGCGTACGTCAACAAGATGGACATCACCGGCGCCGACTTTTTCCGCGTTATCCGCATGATGCGCGAACGTCTGCACGCCAACCCCGTCCCGATCATGCTCCCGATCGGCAAGGAGGGTTCCTTCCGCGGGATCATTGATCTGATGACGATGGAAGCCGACGTGTACTACGACGACCTCGGAAAGGATATGCGCGTCGAAGCCATCCCCGCCGATATGGCGGACCTCGCGAAAGAGTACCACGACAAGATGGTCGAGTCGATCGCCGAGACCGACGAGGAACTCTTCGAGAAGTTCTGCAACGGTGACGAGATCTCGATCGACGAGCTGAAGACGGCGCTCCGTAAGGCGACGATCGACAACCAGATCGTTCCCGTCTGCTGCGGTACGTCGTACAAGAACAAGGGCGTGCAGAAACTGCTCGACGCCGTCGTCGACTATCTCCCCTCGCCGCTCGACATCCCCGCGATCAAGGGCGTCAACCCCAAGACCGAGGAGGAGGACGAGCGTCACCCCGGGGACGACGAGCCGTTCTCGGCGCTTGCGTTCAAGATCATGACCGACCCCTACGTCGGAAAGCTCTGCTTCTTCCGTGTGTACTCCGGCACCCTGACCAAGGGCTGCGAGATCTACAACTCGACGAAGGGCAAATACGAGCGCTTCGGACGGATCCTGATGATGCACGCGAACGACAGAACCGATATCGACACCGTCTACACGGGTGATATCGCTGCGGTCGTCGGCGTGAAATCCACCACCACGGGCGACACGCTCTGCGACGAGAAGCATCCGATCATCCTGGAATCCATGGTGTTCCCGGAACCGGTTATCCGCGTCGCGATCGAGCCGAAGACCAAGGCGGGTCAGGAGAAGATGGGTATTGCTCTTGCGAAGCTCGCGGAGGAAGACCCGACCTTCCGCACCTACACCGACGAGGAGACCGGACAGACCATCATCGCCGGGATGGGCGAACTCCATCTCGAGATCATCGTCGACCGTCTGCTCCGCGAGTTCAAGGTCGAAGCCAACGTCGGCAACCCGCAGGTCGCCTACAAAGAGACGATCCGCAAGGCAGTCGATCAGGAGACCAAGTACGCGCGTCAGTCGGGCGGTAAAGGTCAGTACGGTCACGTCAAGATCAAGATCGAGCCCAACGAGCCCGGCAAGGGCTACGAGTTCGTCAACGCCGTCACCGGCGGCGTCATTCCGAAGGAATTCATTCCCGCGGTCGACGCCGGTATCCAGGGCGCTATGCAGGCGGGCGTGCTCGCCGGCTACAACGTCGTGGACGTGAAGGCGACGCTGTACGACGGCTCTTACCACGAGGTCGACTCTTCCGAAATGGCATTCAAGATCGCCGGTTCGATGGCGTTCAAGGACGCGATGCGGAAGGCGGATCCCGTGCTCACCGAGCCGATCATGAAGGTTTCCGTTACCACGCCTGACGATTATCTCGGCGACGTGATCGGCGACCTGAACTCCCGTCGCGGACAGATCGAGTCGATGGAACCCGTCGCCGGCGGCCAGCAGGTCAAGGCGAACGTTCCGCTCTCCGAGATGTTCGGCTACGCGACGGCTCTCCGTTCCCGCACGCAGGGACGCGGCGTCTACTCCATGGAGCCCGGTCACTTCGCAGAAGTGCCGAAGTCGCTCCAGGAAGAGATCGTCAAGCTCCGTGCGAAGGCGTGAATCCGATTTAACAACACGGTTCCCGTGCGTTAAATAACCAGAACAAAAATTATTTTAATGGAGGAAAACCAAAATGGCAAAGCAGAAGTTTGAAAGAACC
>JAGCYR010000058.1 GCA_017960705.1 Clostridia bacterium
ACGGCGGAATGGACCCGCGCGATATCGCCCATCAGGTAGTAGAAGCCGTTGCCGGCGACGCGGCGGGCGCTGTCGAGGTCGATCCCCGCGAAATTCTCCATAATGTCGGTGTGGTACGGGATCTCGAAATCGGGAACGACGGGATCTCCGAACTTCTCGCGTTCGACGTTCTCGCTGTCGTCCTTCCCCACGGGAACGGAGGGGTCGATGATGTTCGGGATGGTCATCATATCCCGCTTGATCTTTTCCTCCAGTTCGGCGCACTCGGCTTCGAGAGCCGCAAGGCGCTCCGCCTGCTCCGAGACCTGCTTCTTCGCCGCCTCGGCTTCCTCGCGCTTGCCCTGCGCCATCAGCACCCCGATCTGCTTCGAGATGCGGTTGCGGTCGGCGCGGATGTCGTCGCCCTCTTTCTTCGCGGCTCTGCAACGGGCGTCGAGTTCGATCACCTCGTCGACTAAGGGGAGTTTCTTATCCTGAAACTTCTTTCTGATATTCTCTTTTACAACGTCGGGGTTCTCCCGGACAAATCGCAGATCGAGCATTTTTTCCTCCGTGTGGTTTCCGCCGGACGGCGGATACTTTGGTATAATACTGAATGATAGCACAAAGCGCCCCGATTGTCAAGCGTCGGGGCGCATTTTAAGCGTTTTTCGGTTCAGGCGCGAGATCAATTCCCGTATTCGCTGTACGAAGATCTGTTCGCCTCGCGGGAAGCGGCGCCCTTCGCCAGCCACTCGAAGACGTGGGCGACGATCAAGAGGATCAGATATCCCCCGAAGACGGCGGGAAAAAGCGCAGGGATCTCCGACTCCAACGTGTCGCCGAGCGCACCGATCAGAATGATCGCGAAACCGAACGCAGGAACGGTCAGTATTTTCAGGATCAGCGAGTAGATCACCGTCCCGCGGCCGGGCGCTTTTTTGAGGCAGTGGAAACCGATCACGAGCCCCGAGATCACGTTGATCACCCCCAGCGGAACGAGCAGGATCAGGATGATCGGCAGGAAGAAGAGCAGCGAAACGAAGACCGCCGCCGCCTGACCCACCGCCTCGTCCGTCGATTCTGCGCTCGAATCCTCACTCGAGGTCTCGCCCGAGAAATTGCCCGACGAGAGCACGCCCCAGAACATGACGACGGCGACGACGAGAAGGATCGCGGTCACGATATTGAGAATCCCGGCTATACGCGAAAAAGTATTGATCGTTCCGTCCATAATCCGTTTTCTCCTTTGCGGTTTGCAAGGGACCAAACGCCCCGCGGGACGCCGTTCCTTTGTCTTGATTATAGCACTCTCCGCGGCGTTTGTCAAGGAAAGGTCTTGCTTGACAACCCGCCTCGCGCGTGATATAATGGAAAGAAAAGAAACGAAATCGGGGAGTTGAAATGAAAAAGACGTCTAAAGTGCCGTTCGGTCTCTTCTGCTTTCTGCTCGCCGTTCTCCTGACGGCGCCTCTTTGGGTCCTGCCCGTTTTCGGCGCGGTCTTTTCCGGAAACAGTCACGAAAACGACTTTACCGCCGCGATCGTCGACAAATACGACCGGCTGAACGGGATCGAGGGAAAGAAGATCGTTTTCGTCGGCGGCTCGTCGCTGCCGTTCGGGCTTCGATGCGATCTGATCGAAGAAGAAATGCCCGACTATCAAGTCGTGGACTTCGGTCTTTACGCCTCGCTCGGGACCGTCGTGATGATGGATCTGTCGCTGTCGGGGATCGGCGAGGGCGACCTCGTGATCCTCGCGCCTGAAACCGACCCGCAACTCTATTCCGATTTCTTCACCCCGCGGCTCTTCCGCACCTCGATCGGGGATCGCACCGACCTGCTTGATACCCTTTCCCCCTCCCGCAGAAAAGAGGCGGCGCGCGCCTACTATCCCGTCCTCTACGACCGCATCAAGGACAGGAACAAAGCTCAGGTCCCCGCCACCGAAACCTACGCGCGGAGCAGTTTCAACGAGTACGGCGATCTGACGACCGTGCGGAAGCGGAACCGGATGTCGGGCGGCGTCGACCTGTCGAAGACCGTCTCTCTGAACGTCCTGAATAATCAGGGGTTTTTCGACGAAGTGAACGATTACGCGAAAAAAGTGCGTGATAAGGGAGCAACGCTGCTCTTCTGGTTCCCGCCGATCAATTCCGCCGCCGTCCGGTTTTCCGACCAAGAAGCGGAGAGTTTCACCGCCCTGCTCAAATCGAAACTCGACTGTCAGCTGCTCGGTTCGGTTACCGATACGGTGTACGATCCGGTCTACTTCTACGACACCAACTACCACCTGAACGACGAGGGGGCGAAAATGCACACCGCCGCCACCGTTCTCAAACTGAAAGCGTTCCTTGCGACCGAGTGATCTTTGATCGTCCGAAAAAACCGATTTTCAAACGAAAGGACTCCGAAAAAAATGAAACGTTCCGTTATTTCCGTTCTTCTGCTCGTCACTCTTCTGATCTCCGTATTCGCGTTCGCGGGCTGTTCGCTTGTCGAAACGGTGGAGGAACCGACCGGCACGGCGACCGAAAGCACCGCCGCGGCCGGCACGACCCCCGCCACCGAGAACAAAACGACCGCGACGAAAGCGACCGAGGGTGAAACGACCGCCGCGGCAACCGAGGCGGGACCCGCCCCCGACGCGACAGACGTTCTTGAATTCAGCGGTCCGACCTGGTGGACCTACGCGATCGAGGGCGTCAAGGAAGAATACCGCGACTCTTTGACCGTTCTGGTTCTTCCCGATACCTATGGGGAGGAAAACTACCCGGTGACCGATCTCCGTTCGGACGCGCTGGCGAACTGCAGCAATCTGACCTCGGTATCGATCCCCGCCAGTATCGAATCGATCGGATCCGGCGTCTTTTCGGGATGCAGAAAACTGACCGAGATCAAGATATACGGAACCTCTCCCTCCGGTCTGACGCTGCCGGAACAGGGTGCGTTCGAGGGCGCGGCGCCCTCTCTCAAGGTCTTCGTTCCGCGCGGAACGCTCACCGTTTACAACTCCAGTTACGAATGGATGAACTATCGCAGTCTGTTGGAAGAATTCGACCCGGAATAACGCGTTGAACACGAGAGGGCGCATCATGAAACGAACGAAAAAACCGCTTCGGCTCCTGTGTTGGCTGGTCATCCTGCTCCTGACGCTGATCCTGTCGGGGTGTTCCCTGCTGTCCGAACCCGCGCAAACCACACCGGCGACCGAGACGCCGATCACCGATAAGACCGGGACGACCGACGCGACCGAGACGACTGCGAAAAACAACGAGGCGGAGATCGTCTCCGCAGAGGGATTTATACTTGAGGGGACTTCCCTGTCGCTGACCGTCCCGAACGCGACCGAATCACTGTCCTTTTCCGAACGGATCACGGTCAGCGACGGGGCGCGCTGGCAGGTCTTTTCCGATCCGCAGGGGCAGAACGTCATCAGGACGAAAACCGTTGTGCTGGAACCCGGAGATAATCCTTTCTATCTCCTCGTGGTGTCCGGAGACGGAAAAAATATCGCGCTCTATACCGTGACGATCCGGCGCAAGCCGATCTACACCGTCGCGTTTGATACCGACGGCGGCACCGCGATCGCCCCGATCACGGTCGAGGAGGATGCCACGCCCTCCGCCCCGACGGCCGTTCCCGCCCGCACGGGCTACGTGTTCGGGGGATGGGACAACGACTTTTCGGCGCCGGTCACGGGCGACCTTACCGTCAAGGCAAGTTGGACGGTGATCGACTACGCGATCACCTACAACCTGAACGGCGGTACCAACGCTCAAACGAATCCCGTGACCTATACGGTGGAAGACGCCGTTGCGCTCGCCGAACCGACCCGTCTGGGCTATTCGTTTGCGGGTTGGTCGGATAACGGCGCGATCGCCGCCGGGTCGACCGGTGAGAAGGCCTTTACCGCCTCCTGGACGGCGATCGATTATCCGATCACCTACACCCTCAACGGCGGTACGAATAACGAACAGAACCCCGCGACCTACACCGTCGAGGGGGCGGTCGTTTTGGCTGAACCGAAACGGGACGGCTACACCTTCCTCGGTTGGTCGGACGGCGGCGTGATCGCCGCGGGGTCGACCGGCGAAAAGACCTTTACCGCCAACTGGATGGCGGAGACCGACACCCCGTATACCGTCGAGTATTATCTTGAAAACCTGACGGGCGACGGATACGACAAGACCCTGACCGAACCGAAGGGCGGTACGACCGACACGACGGCTACGGCGGAACAAAAGATCTTTGCGCACTTTACGTTCCTGCCCGACGAGAGCGTTTCGGAGGGGACGATCGCGGGCGACGGTTCGCTGGTCCTCAAGATGTACTACTCCCGCGATACCTATACCGTCACCTTTGCCCCGAACGGCGGCACGCTGACCGACGGAAGCGCGTCCCAGACGGTTCGCTACGGCAACGCCGCGGCGTTCCCGACCTTTGCCCGCAACGGCTATACCTTTGCCGGATGGGACAGCACCGAGGGATGCGACGCGGTGGCGGAGGATCTGACGGTCACCGCAAGTTGGACGATCAATCACTACGCGATCACCTACAACCTCGACGGCGGCACCAACAACGAGAACAACCCTGCGACCTACACCGTTTTGGATGAGGTTTCGCTTGCTGCTCCTACGCGCACGTGCTACACGGTCGAGGACGCCGTGACGCTCGCCGATCCCACCCGCACGGGCTAT
>JAGCYR010000059.1 GCA_017960705.1 Clostridia bacterium
AAAGAAACTGACGGAGAACCAATGAAAATGAACAAGAATCTGTTTGCCCGTCTCTTCGCCGTGCTGCTGACGCTCGGTATGCTCGCCGCGACGATCCTGTCTTTTTCGTCCTGCGGCGGAAACGACGAGTGGGATTTTGAACCGATCGACACCGAATACAAGGGTACGACGCTCTACGTCTGCAACTGGGGCGAATACATCTCGGACGGCAGCGAGGGATCGCTCGACGTCGTCAAGGCGTTCGAGAAGGTCTACGGGATCAAGGTCAGGTACGATTATTTCTCGACCAACGAGGAACTTTACGCTCAGCTGAAGAGCGGCGCGTCCTACGACGTCGTGATCCCCTCCGACTATATGATCGCCCGGCTTATCCAGGACGATCTGATCCAAAAGATCGACACCGCCGACCTGAAAAACTACGAGAACGTCGCGCCCGAGTACAAGGGGCTGTATTTCGATCCGAACGACGAATACTCGGTGCCCTACTCGGTCGGTATGGTCGGCATCGTCTACAATACCAAGAAGGTCAGCGAAGCCGAAGCGGCGGAGCAGTCCTGGTCGCTCCTCTGGTCGGATAAATACAGGACCGGTGAACTGATCAATATGAACAACCCGCGCGACGCGTTCGGCGTGGCGATGTGCTACCTCGGGCTGGACGTCAACACCACCGATACCGCCGATTGGAAGGCGGCGTACGATAAACTCGTCGAGCAGAACGCGCACTGCATCTATCTGATGGACGAGATCTACGACAAGATGGAACTCGGCAACGCCGCCGCCGCCGCGTACTACGCCGGAGACTGCCTGCAGATGATGCAGGAGAACGAGGATCTCGCTTTCTACTACCCGAAAGAGGGGACCAACATCTTCGTCGATTCGATGGTCATCCCGAAGAGCGCGAAAAACGTCGGAGCGGCGAAACTCTTCATCGACTTCATGCTCGATCCCGAGATCGCGACCGAGAACGCCAACTACATCTGCTACGCCTCTCCGAACCTCGCCGTCCGCACCAACCCCGACTACGACTACTGCGAGGGGACCGAGGAGTATAAGATCCTCTACGAACTGCCCGCGTCCTACAAGGAAGATCCCGCGAAAATGCAGTACTATCACACCCTCGACGACGCGACCCAGAAAGTGATGGACGATTACTGGATGAGTCTGGGCATCGACGACTAACCGAAAAAGAAACCGAAATCGCCCGCATCGATCGATGCGGGCGAGTGTTTTTTGTTTTTTATTTTTTATTTTCCGAACGTCGGGATCGGGTATCCTTCGGCAAAGACCAGAAGCGTTCCGTGTTTCACTTCGACCGTGACCGGCTTGCCGGTAAAGGAATTGGAAACGCCGAGCGGGAAGATCGGAGCGAGGGTCGCGTCCGAGAGGGGATAGAACGCGCCCGAAATAGTCACTCCCGAAGCGTCGCCCCCGACGGCGAAGACCGAGAGGGTGCCGCCGGAAAGAGCGGGGAAGGAGAGCGAGCCGTTTTTGATCGCCGTGACCGTGAATCCGTCGCCGAAGAGAAGCCCCTCTTCGCCCCGCCCCGCAAGCTCGGCGAGCAGTTGGTAGGCGGCGAAGGTGTGGTCGGGGCGTCCGCCGGTGCAGCCGACGAAAGCGAAACGGGCGTATCCGCGCTCGCGCCCGAGTTTGACCGCCGCGGCGGCGTCGGTGACGTCCTTTTCAACCGGGAGTTTCACGACGTTATCGCCCGTCGGAACCCGCCCGAGCGAATCGAAATCCCCGACCGTCAGATCGGGCGTCAGTCCGAGTCGGAGAGCGAGTTCCAGCCCGCTGTCCGCCGCGATCAGAAGATCCCCGGTTTCCGGAATATGCGGGCAGGCGGGGTCGAATTCTCCCCCGCCGAAGATCCAACAGGTTTGCCCGCTTTCGTTTGCCATTTTTCGTCCCGTCAGTTCTTTTCGACCCGGAGATCGCCCATAAGACCCGAAATGACGTAGGTGCCGTTGGCGTTCACCGTATAGGTATCGGTCATCTCGTCGTAGGTGAAGCAACTCTCGGGGTCGTCGTTGATCCGTCCCTTGCCCTCGCCGAAGGCGATCTTAAACGTGTCGCGAGCCGCGAGTTTGACCGTGATCGAGTACCAGCCCCGATCGGGCCAGAAGGGCTGCGCTTCGCCGCCGTTGACCGAGATCGTGATCTGCGGTTCCTGCGGGGGGATGCGGGTGAGATCGAGCATCAGGAACAGAGCGTTGTTGTTTTCGAGCACGTACTCGATCGTGTAGAAACGCCCGTCGCGGTACGCGGTGATCGTGCGGTTCTCGTCGTTGATCTTCGTGTCGGTCTGGCTGCCGATGGTCAGGAGCATATAGGGGGTCTCCACCGCGTTCATCCCGTAGATGTAAATATACTTGGCGTCGGCGTCGTAGCAGTAGAGGTAGGTCCCGCCCAGATTCGGCGCGGTGACGGTGAATTTGCCGTCGACCCAGCCCGCGACCGCCTCCGTCGGGAAGGTCTCGGAGTAGGTCGGGCTGCCGTTCGCCTGTCTTATCGCGGTGATCGTCAGCGTTTCGTAATCGAAATCCGGGACGCGGATCTTCACGACGTTCTGCCCGACGATCTTGACGTAGGCGTATTCGTTATCCTGCACGAAGCCGAGGGTATTCAGCTTGGCGAGGTAGGCGGCGCGCTCGTCGTTGTTGGAACCCGTGATGCGGAGCGTGACCTGGGCGTTGCCCTCTTTGTAGTCGCCGAGCTCGAAACTGCCGTTTTGGGTCGCGTATTCCGGCACTCCGAACGCGGTCAGTTCGGCGGGGAAGTGCTTCGCTTCCTGCTCTTCGATCTCGCTCCGGAACCCGATGATCGCGGAAAACGTCGCCGTTTTTCTCGGGTCGGTTTTGCTCGTCAGCCCGACGTTGACGAGGAAGCCGTTTTGCTCGATCGCTTCCATTCCGCCGAGTTTGTCGGCGATCACGTCCGAGAGACGGTCGCCGAGCCCGATCTTGCTTTCATAGCCGCCCTGTCCGGGTTTTCCGACGGTGATCGTAAAGTCGTAGTCGGTGAAGTTTTCGAGCCGCTCGATCCGGTTGCCGTCGGCGTCGATCGAATAGACGCAGGGGCGCTTCGCGCCGATCCCCTGTCCCCACGGACCGTATCCCGAGAGCAGTTCGGAGAGGGTGCAGTCGCGCTCGATATTCCGCGCGCTCCACGCCTCGCCCTCTTCGGTCAGCACGCTGATCCCGACGGCGACGGCGTTCCCGTTCCCGCCGTTGCCGCCGCTGTGGTCGTCCTCTTTTTCCGTGACCAGCGAGTAGATAACGTCTTTCTTGAAGATCTCGGAAAAATCGTTATAGGCGGTCTTGATCGCGTTGCTTTGAATCCCGTCCACCGAAAGGAACGCCGTCCCGTCGATATTCGTCGAATGCAAGCCGAACGCGTAGAACGCGTCGGCAATGATCGCGCCCTTGTTCTCGTCGTAGCGCGTAATCTTTTTCAGATCCTTGTCGGCGTACCATTTGCAGGTGTCGGCGTTGAAAACGACGCCCTCGCCCCGGTAGGTCTCGAAGGATTGATGGTTTGCGTCCTTCACCAGTTTGGCGTCGGGTTCCAGCACGAATTTCCGCCATTCGTTGATCCCGGCGGCCTTCATATCGACGTAGTCGTATTCGTAGGTGTAATTGCCGCGGAAGGCAAGCTCGCGTTCGTCGTTTGCCGTCCACATGGTCAGCGTGTAGATCGGCGTCGTGTTGGTCATATCGTAGTCGAGGATCATCTTGACGTACCAGATCATGCTGACGTCCTCGTTTCCGCGAACAAGCCGGATGTCGAAGGAAACGTCGGCTTTGATCAGGTCGGCTTCGTCGATGTCGATCTGGAGCGCAAGGCGGAACGTGTAGTCGTACTTGTAGTCGTTCTTGTTCGCATCGTCGCTCATATCCCTGCCGGTCGCGGTGTCAACGAACACCTCGCCCGTGATATCGTCGTAGTACTTGGCGCCGAACTCGAACCCTTTGCCGATCTTCTCCAGTACGGCTTTCAGGCACTGGAACTGGATCATCGGGGGCTGCGTGTATTCGAGATCGTCGATCACGTCGCCCTGACTGTCGCCCGAGGTGTAGACCCCGCGGATGGTCGACAGCGGATCGCCCTCACCCGCGAGCAGCCGCTTCACGGCGTAGGTGGTCGCGTCGGCGGATCTCTTGTCCGCGTCTTTGAAACTCTTTTCCACGCCGTTGAAGGCGAACGCCACCTTTTCGTAAGCGGTTTCGGGCAGTTTATCCTTCTTCTTTCCGCAGGAGGAGAGGGCGAAGACCGCCGAGAGGATCAGCAGTATGGAGATCAGCAGGCACAAAAACTTCTTCATAACGTACCTCGTTTGCATACGAGCGGCGCCTTTCCGCACGCGGCGGAAGGCGGGACGGATCAGTACCCGTCCGCTCTTATCATACATTCTTTTGCTGTTTTTGTCAACTTATTAAAGAAAAATATAAAAAATGGGCGTTCCCCTCTTGCAAAACGAAACGCGTTCG
>JAGCYR010000060.1 GCA_017960705.1 Clostridia bacterium
AACGCAAACAGTCGTTTTCGAGAACTTATTGCGAAAGCGTACGATCGCTCGCGGGAACGACGATGGCGGGCATTTCTGCCCGCCATTGCCTTTCGCCGTTTTCGCTCTCTGCCGTAGACCACTACGCCGACGAGAACGAAAACGCCGGATCTCGCCTCGTTTTTCTCGGTCAGGTCTTTCAAAAAACGCAGCAAACGACCGCCCCTCCGAACGGAGGGGCGGTTGCTATTTTTGATTGAAATTACGAGTGATAGAGCTTCTTGCTCTGGTAGACCGGATCGCAGGTGACGTTCATCCCGAGCTTGCGGAAAACGCCGTCGTCGACCGACGCCAGGATGACCGTCGAATGTACCTCGCTCCCGCGCAGATCGTCGAGCGCCAGCATGGCTTTCGCGACCACGGGATCCGACGCCGAGCAGATCGACAGCGCGATCAGAAGCTCGTCGGTGTGCATCCGCGGGTTGTGCGCGCCCATGTGCCCGATCTTCAGTTTCTGCACCGCCTCGATGACGTCGGTGTTGATGATCTTATGCTCGTCGGGGATGTTCGCCATCACCTTCATCGCGTTGATCAGGGCGGCGGACGCCGAGCCGAGCAGCGACGAAGTCTTGCCGGTCACGATCCGTCCGTCGGGCAGCTCGATCGCCACGGCGGGGGCTCCGGTGCGTTCCGCGACGGCGTGCGCGGGTCCGACGCACTTGCGGCTCTCAAGTTCGACGCCGACGGTCTTCATCAGGACGTCGATCTTCCGCACTTCGTTGTCCGACCCGAGGCCGTTCGCCCGCTGGCATCTCGCCTTGTAGGCGCGGCGGATGATCTCCTCCTTCGCGGCTTCGGAGACCGCCTCGTCGTCGAAGATGGCGTAGCCCGCCATATTGACGCCCATATCGGTCGGGGAGTTGTAGGGGCAGGTGCCGTAGATCCGGGTCAAGATCGCCTTCAGAACCGGGAAGATCTCGACGTCGCGGTTGTAGTTGACGGCGGTCTCGCCGTAGGTCTCCAGGTGGAACGGGTCGATCATATTCACGTCGTCGAGATCGGCGGTCGCCGCTTCGTACGCGATATTGACCGGGTGCTTCAGGGGGAGATTCCAGATCGGGAAGGTCTCGTATTTCGCGTAGCCCGCGCTGATCCCCCGCTTATTCTCGTGATAGAGCTGGGAGAGGCAGGTCGCCATCTTGCCGCTCCCGGGACCGGGAGCCGTCACGACCACCAGTTGGCGCGTGGTCTCGATGTAGTCGTTCTTGCCGTAGCCCTCGTCGGAGACGACGAGTTCGACGTCGGCGGGATAGTTCGGGATGGGATAATGGCGGTAGACCTTGATCCCCAGTTCCCCGAGTCTGGCGGCAAAGGCGTCAGCCGAGCGCTGTCCGCTGTACTGCGTCAGCACCACCGACCCGATGTAGAGCCCGATCCCGCGGAACGCGTCGATCAGGCGCATCACGTCGGCGTCGTAGGTGATCCCGAGGTCGGCGCGCCGCTTGTTCGCCTCGATGTGCGCGGCGCTGACGGCGATCACGACCTCCGCCTCGTCCTTCAGTTCGGCGAGCATCCGCACCTTGACGTCGGGCGCGAAGCCGGGCAGAACGCGCGAAGCGTGGAAATCGTCGAACAGCTTCCCGCCGAACTCCAGATAGAGTTTCCCGTGGAATTGCTCGATCCGATCCTTGATCCTCTTGGACTGCAGCCGGATGTACAGATCGTTGTTGAACCCGGTTTTCATAGCTTCACGCTCCCTTTCGTCACGCGCACGACCGCGCACTTAAAATTACTTTTTTAGTATATCAAATCCAAAAGAGAATTGCAAGAGCGCAAACGCAAAAAAACAAGAAAAAGTACGCCGCCGGATCCGACCGTCACCCCCGCAGGCACCCCCGCAGGCACCCCCGCCGCCGCACCGGCGCGTTTTGCCACTCCGCCCGCGCGCACCCGACCGCGCAAAGATCCCGGCATAGCGTTATCACCCCGTCCCGAATGCCTCCCCGCGCGCCCGCTATCCTTTCGCCGTAGGATCCCCCGCACCGCCGCAAAACCCGTCGCCGTCGCCGTCCCCGTCGCCTCACGGCGCATCCCCGCACCCGCAAACGCTCTTGTCCGTGGTTTTTCGCCCCACCGCGAAGTCGTTCCCGCGTTTCTTTTTCGCTTTCCGAAGCGTCAAACGTGACCGCTCTCCCCACCTTGCGCACCCTTTGCCCCTCTTCCCGCGTCCGTTTCTTCTGTTTTGTGGGATTTGCCGCCACTTTATATTTATATACCGTCGTTTTCACAGCATTTCGGCGCGTTATCTCTCCACTTAGCCCCACTTTGTGCGAATTCGTTTTCACGAGTTCACTCGATTCTCACCTCGATCGCGACCCGTTTCCCCATTTTTTCCGAGTTTCTTTTCCGCCCGTTCAACCGCCCGTCCCGGTTTCTTCGTTTTTGCCGTCTATTATGGGGTTGCTCCCCCACTTCTGCATTATCAGTTCTTGTTCTCGCAATCGATCCCGCTTTTTATTCTCCACTTCGTTCCACTTGTCATTCTCCCCTTTCCCATCCCGCCCCGCAAGATCATCTTTTTCTCGAAAAGCACTTTACTTTTGAAAAAAGATGTGCTATACTACATAAGCATCTGAATAAGCATCTACCCGTAGCCCAGCTGGATAGCGCGTCAGACTCCGACTCTGAAGGTCGCAGGTTCGAATCCTGTCGGGTAGGCCAAACGAGAGCACCCCCAACGCAAGGCGGGGGTGCTCTCGTTTGCTCTACCGCTCCGGCTCGAACCTGCGGCAATTTCGTCGCCTGCGACGGAATTGCCTGAACTCTCGCACTCCGATACGGCTTCCGCTTCTACTCCGTCGGGCGAGAGTTTGCAGGTAGCGCAGGGGCTCCCCCGTAAGAGCCCCCTGCGCGTCGAATCCCACCTTGGAACTGTTCGCCTGCGGCTCGGTCTACGAATAGGCGCTTGCGCCGTCCTGTCGCCTGCTTCGACTATACAGAGCGCACCCCCAACGCAAGGCGGGGCGCGCTCCGTTTTTCGATACCTCCCCTTCCCGTCCCGAAAAACGGGTCTTGCAAGAATCGCTTATTTAAGATATAATAAAGTAGAGGAAACCGGAAGGAGAAACCGATCTATGCTCACCCTTGCAAAAGCAAAGGAACTTCACGACTCGCAGGTCGGCGAGGATCATCTGATCATTCACGCGAAAAACGTCATGTACGCGATGGGCGCTATGGCGGATCATTTCGGGGAAGACCGCGAGCATTGGATGGCGGTGGGGTATCTGCACGATTACGATTACGAGAAATACCCGGACGAGCATCTGCAGCATACCGAAAAGCCGCTTCTCGACGCGGGCGTTCCCGCGGAGGACGTGCGCGCGATTTTAAGTCACGGCTGGGGCATCTGTACCGACGTGGAGCCGATCACGAATATGGAAAAATGTCTTTTCACGGTCGACGAACTGACCGGGATCATTCAGGCGTGCGCCCGGATGCGTCCGCTGGGGATCACCGATCTTGAAGTAAAGAGTTTTATGAAGAAGTTCAAGGACAAGAAATTCGCCGCAAAATGCGACCGGGATCTGATCCTCCGGGGATGCGATCTGCTCGGAATGACGATACAGGAAGCGGCGGAGATCTGTATCGAAGGAATGAAACCGTACGCGGCGGACGTCGGTCTGCTCGGAAACGGGCAGTAAAGCTTGCCCGCTGTGAAAGGAGGGAAACCGAGATCCGTGGAAGATCTTACTTTCCGAAACAAAGTCGCCGTCATAACGGGCGGTGCGAACGGGATCGGCAAATGCATCGCGGAGGAATTCAGAAAGAACGGAGCGTCGGTCGCCGTTATCGACAAGGCGCCGGGGGATCACTTCGTCGGGGATATCTCCGATAAAGCCGTTCTGGAAGCGTTCGCGGAAAGCGTTTTGTCGGAATACGGACGGGTAGATTATCTTATCAACAACGCCCTGCCGCTGATGAAGGGGATCGACGACTGCTCCTACGAGGAGTTCGCATACGCTCTGTCGGTCGGGGTGACGGCGCCGTTCTACCTTTCCAAACTGTTCGCGCCGCACTTTGCAAAGGGGGGCTCGATCGTCAATATCTCCTCTTCGCGCGACCGTATGAGCCAAAAACAGACCGAGAGTTACACGGCGGCGAAGGGAGGGATCGCGGCGCTCACGCACGCGCTCGCCGTCAGTTTGGCGGGGGTCGTCCGGGTCAATTCGGTCTCGCCCGGGTGGATCGACACGGCGTACCGCACGTACGACGGTCCCGACGCCGAGCAGCAGCCCGTCGGCAGGGTCGGCAACCCGCTCGACGTCGCCAACGCGGTCCTTTTCCTCTGTTCGGACAAGGCGGGCTTCATCACCGGGGAGAATATCTGCGTCGACGGCGGGATGACGAAGCTGATGATCTATCACGGCGACGGCGGCTGGACCTATCGGGGAGAATGACCCCGGAAAAAACGACCGGGCGGGGAAACGCATAAAGCGGCGCTTGCGCGGCAATCACTATGGTCCGCGCAGGGTTTGCCCTGACGGAAAGGAACGAAATGAAATCTGTTTTGATCAAAGATACGACCCGGGAAGAGCGCGAGGAGATCGTGCGCCGGGCGCTGTGGGGCGACTGCGGGGCGGAGTGCGAGTTCTGCTCCGGGTGCGACAACCGCGGCGGCGGCAGGATCGAGGGACTTTATCAAGATTATATCGACGGAAAAAAGGAACTCCGCGAGATCAACGCGGAATTCGACGCTCCGCTGATACGGTAACGACGCCGGAAACGGCGGGATAAAGGAGAATCTTGCCCGACCCGTCCGCTTGCAAAGGAGGAAATCGACTTGTATAAGAATGACGAAACCAAAACGCTCTCCGACCTCCCCGAACTGACGCGGGGGCTGCTCTCGGGGGAGACCGACGAGATCGCCGTGATGGCAAACGCCTCCGCCCTGATCTTTGATCTTGTGCCCGATCTGAACTGGGCGGGTTTCTACCGTTCTTCGGGGGAAGGGCTGATCTTGGGGCCTTTCCAGGGCAAGCCCGCGTGCGTACGCATCGCCCCGGGGCGCGGGGTCTGCGGGCGGGCGTTTGAGAGTGGCGAGCCGATCGTCGTTCCCGACGTTCACGCCTTCCCCGACCATATCGCCTGTGATTCCGCGTCGGCGTCGGAGATGGTCGTCCCGATCCGCCGCAAAGACGGAACGCCCCTCGGCGTGCTGGATCTTGACAGTCCGACGCCGGACAGATTCGCCACGATCCGGGAGATCATCCTGTCGACCGCCCGCGAGATCGAGTATGCGCTCGGATAAAAGGAGGATTTGCCAATGACAAACAACGACACGCTGAACTGGTATCGGGAAAACGCGGAAGAGTTCATCACGCGTACCGAGACCGTGGATATGTCGGCGCTCTACGACGCGTTCCTATCGCACGTGTCCGCCGGTGGACGCGTTATGGATCTCGGCTGCGGCGCCGGCAACGCGGCTCTGCACTTTTCAAAGAAGGGGTACGACGTTCTGGCGGTGGACGGATGTCCGGAACTGTGCGAACATACCCATCGGCGCGTCGGATGCCCGGTACGTGTCCTCCGCTTTGACGAACTCGATTACGAGAACGCGTTCGACGGCGTTTGGGCGTGCGCCTCTCTTTTGCACCTCCGGATGAACGAACTGCCCCGCGTGCTTCGTTTGATCCGCCGTTCCCTGAAATCCGGCGGCATTTTCTACGCGTCCTTCAAGTACGGAGAAACCGAGCGGGACAAAAACGGAAGAGTTTTTTCCGATATGACGGAATCTTCCCTTCGCCGCTTGATCGACGATGCGGGGGGCTTCCGGGACGTCTCGCTGTGGACGACCGGCGACGCCCGTCCCGACAGAGCGGACGAGAAGTGGGTCAATCTGCTCTGCCGCGCCGACTGATCATAGATCCTTCACCGAAAAAAACAAAAACCCCCTTGCGTGCGAATACATGCAAGGGGGTTTCGTATAAGTTGTTCCGGGGATCAACCGATCTTCGGCAGTTTCGCGCGGAAGGCGGCGAGTTCGTCGTCGGTCGGGATATAGTCGTCCATCTTGCCCTCGTGGAACTTCTCGTAGGCGACCATATCGAAGTAGCCGGTGCCGGTCAGACCGAAGACGATGGTCTTCTCCTCGCCGGTCTCTTTGCACTTCAGCGCCTCGTCGATCGCGACGCGGATGGCGTGCGAGCTTTCGGGAGCGGGCAGGATGCCCTCGACGCGGGCGAAGAGCTCCGCCGCCTCGAAGACGTCGGTCTGCTTGACCGAGGTCGCCTCCATCAGACCGTCGTCGTAGAGCTGCGAAAGGATCGAGCTCATACCGTGTTAGCGCAGACCGCCGGCATGGTTCGGGGACGGAATGAAGTCGGAGCCCAGCGTATACATATTCGCGAGCGGGCAGACCATGCCGGTATCGCAGAAGTCGTAGGCGTAGACGCCGCGGGTGAAGCTCGGGCAGGACGCCGGCTCGACCGCGATGATGCGGTAG
Organism: Clostridia bacterium; assembly: GCA_017960705.1. GTDB lineage: Bacteria > Bacillota > Clostridia > Oscillospirales > CAG-272 > UBA1740. Next base: position 6,482 of record JAGCYR010000060.1, read on the forward strand.
TCGGCTTCGCCGCGCAGTTTCTCGCCCATAAACGGAGCGATCAGCCCTCCGAGGTTGGATCCGCCGCCGGCAC
>JAGCYR010000008.1 GCA_017960705.1 Clostridia bacterium
GAGACCCTTCCCCTTTCGGTCTACCGCGAGTATTCCGACCTCTTCGACGAAGGAGTATTCGAGGCGATCGACCTCGACCGCTGCGTCACCCGCCGGACGAGCGAGGGCGGTACCTCGCCGGAATCGGTCAAGAAGCAGGTCAAACTGATCCGCGGCTTTATCGGACAGTAAAAACGCGCCGCAAGCGACGCAAGACAAGTTATGAATATGAGCCGGGCGACGGATTTTCCGTCGCCCGGCGTTATGATGCAGCCGCCCGCAAGCGGGCGGCTGCAGTGACGAACCGCTTGCGCGGCGCTGCCGGATAACCCGGCGGATCAGAGCTGATTGAAATCGAAGCTCGCCCAGCCGTTTTCGGCAAGCGTGCCGGCGGAGGTGATGAGCAGGTCGCGATCCAGCAAAACGATCGTCATCTCCGGCGCTTCAAAGGCTTTCTTTTCGTTTTTCATATCTGTTCCCTTTCTGTCGGTTGACGGTTACTGCACGGCGCCGACAAAGACGCCGACGTTTCTGATATCGTAGGTCACGGTCGCGCCGGAAATACCGATGATCATCATTCGGACCTTATTGGTCGAATAACTCGAATAGTTCAGGTTGGCAAGATCGACCGTGTGCACGAGGTGATCGTTGACGTACATCTTGATCGATTGGATCGTGTGGGTCGAACCCGAAGTGGCGACCGTCACGTCGCAGCGGACCGAATACCAGGTATCGTACTTCAGCGCAACGTCGTAGGTCGGCGTGCCGGACTCTTTTCCGAACGCCCGCATCACGATATCGCCCTCTTCATCGCGGAAACGGAACCCGTATCCCTGGTCGGCGGTTCCGCCGGCGTTCCCGCTGAACGCGTAGTAGAACAAGAACAGGTCGTTGCCCCCCGACGGCGTCGAGCCGGTCGCAATCCGGATATCGGTCTTGAACGAAATCACGTTGGTCTTCCCGTCCGCGTAGGTGGGATTGGCGTTCGTGTAGTTCAGCCAATACTTTTTGCCGGTATTGGTCATCGTGGTGCGGACGCAGTCGTTTGTGCTGTCCCCGTTGCTGTCGTACAGTTCCTTCGTGATGGTCGGGGTACTGTCCTGAATACTGAACTTACCAAGAGACGGCGTTTCCTCGAACTGGCTCGTATTCACGTTGGTCGAGAACGAATACCCGCAATCGACGCAGGTGTAGGTCGCGACGTTTTCGGAAACCGCCATCGAGAAGTCGTGCCCGAGCGCTTCACAGACGGAAAGACGCCGTGCCTCGGTGTAGACCGGGTCTTCCCCTTCCGCCTTGACGAATCCGACGACGTAAACCGTCGCGCCGAAACTCGCTTTCGGGATGCCCGCCAGTTTGACCGTCACCCACCACTGGTTTTCCCCCGCCGCCTGCGGTTCCCCGGCGGCTTCGATCGAACCGTAGACCGAGGTGGTCTCGTAGACGCCGCACCCTGTTTCGCCGATCGTGGGCGTCGCGTCGCTCTTCGAGAACACGAAGCCGACCTTCTCGTACTCGAGCGAATCGATCTTGAACAGGAAGCGCAGATCGGTCGAATCGTCGTCGTGCGTCGCGCCCGCGAGCGACTGATAGCTGAAGTCCGTGATCTCTGCGGGATCCTCCGCCGACACCCCGACGGGAAGTGCGACCGTCAAGCCGAGGATCATCGCGAGGAGAAGAAGGACCGCGGCGGTTTTCCGTGCAGTTACGCGTTTGTTCATACTGTTTCTCCTTTGCATACTTATTCGTTTGCCCTGCGAAGCGTATCCGCGTTTCCCGCCGACCGCGTTTGCCGTCTTTTGATGCAAATTGCGCTAAATTGTCTTTCCTGCGGTGTGACAGGAGAATCGCGTATAGTCTCGCTTCATAATATTTATAACATATCTGATAGACTATTTCAATATTGTAGATTGTCTACTTACTTGCTTCAAATTGCCCACTATCAAAAAACGCCTCCCTCCGGTTTCCCGAAGGGAGGTCGTTGTCGTTTAATGAACCCGCGTCGAAAACGGTCAATCGGACGAACGATAACCGCCCGCCCGTCGTCAGTGGAGACGACTCTGAAAAGCCACGGCTTTTCCGAGTATCTGGATGCGGTCAAGCTCCGCCCCTATATAAACCAGCGGTTCGTACCGGGGGTTTTCGGGCGTGAGGATCAATTTCTGCTTATCGGGGTAGTAGTAGACCCGCTTCAGGGTCGCTTCCCCCTCGACCACGACCGCGGCGATCTCGCCGTTGTCGACCGACTCCTGTTTCTTCACCAGCACCAGGTCGCCGTCGTTAATCCGCGCGCCGGTCATACTGTCCCCGCAGGCGCGGAGGCAGAAATCGACGTCCAGCTTCTCGTCGACCGCAAGATAGGTGCCGTATTCCTCCTCGGCGTAAATCGGCGTGCCGCAGGCGATCTTTCCGAGCATCGGCACCCGCCGCACCCGGATCGGAAAGAGCTTGCCCTCGGCGTCCGAGCTCTCCTCCCAGCCGACCAGCGCCGCCGGGGTCGTTCCGAGCGCCTGCGCCAGCCGTTCGATCTTCTCCTGCGGGATGTTCGCGATCTGCCCGCTTTCGTAGCGCTGGATGGTCTGCTTGCTCGTGCCGACCGCCGCCGCCACGTCCTCCAGCGTCATTTTCAGCGCTTTGCGCCTGTTTTTGAGGTTTTGTCCGAGTCCCATTTTGTCTTTCCGCCCCCCTTTTCGTTCTCGTTCTGATTCCATTTTACCACAAAAGCACGCGATATGCAACCCCTTTTCCGAAAAAAGTCTCGCGTTAAGTGACTTTTTTGAAAAGAAAACCCGCCGGGCGGGATCCCGACGGGAGAAGCGAGGATAACGGGCGCGCTTTCCGACCGTCCGGCGGGGGCGGCAGGGTCGCCCGAAGGGTAAACTGTCAGAGCAGCCGCGCGATCGCAGCGAGCCGCGCCGCGATCGTCAGGATCGAAGCCGCGTTCTCAAGATCTTCGATCTTGCAGCAGGTCGGCGCGAGCCGGAGGTTGCGGTCGCGGGGGTCTCTTCCGTAGGGGAAGGTCGCACCCGCGGGAGTCAGGGTCACGCCCGCGTCTTTCGCGAGCTCGGAGGTACGTTTGGCGCAGTTGTCGGGCAGGTCCAGACTGACGAAATAGCCGCCCTTCGGATGGGTCCATTCGGCGACGCCGAGCCCGCCGAGGTCGCGTTCGAGCGTTTCTTCAAGAACGCGGAACTTCCCTTCGAGCAGGGCTTTGTGACGCTTCATCTGTTCCTTCACGCCGTCGGTGTCTTTCAAAAACTTTAAGTGGCGCAGCTGGTTCAGTTTGTCGTAGCCGATGGTCTCGACGGCAAGGTACTTTTTCGCCGCGTCGAGGTTCGCCGTGCTCGCCGCCATCATCGAAACGCCCGCGCCGGGAAAGGTGATCTTCGACGTGGAGGTGAAGCAGATAAAGCGGTTCTCGGTGCCGTACTCTTTTGCAAGCGCAAAAATATTCGGAAGCTCGTCGCCCTCGTCAAAAAGGTCGTGGACGGCGTAGGCGTTGTCCCACATCACGGTAAAGTCGGGCGCCCCGGTCTTCATCGCGGCAAGACGGCGGCAGGTCGCCGTCGAGTAGGTGATCCCGGTGGGGTTTGCGTACTTCGGCACGCACCACATTCCCTTGACCGCGGGATCCTTCGCCAGTTCCTCGACCTGGTCCATATCGGGTCCCTCGCTCGTCATATCGACGGGGATCAGCTCGAAGCCCATCTTTTCGGTCACGGCGAAGTGGCGGTCGTAACCCGGCGCGGGGCAGAGCCACTTGCGGTCGGGTTCGCTTGCCCACGGAGCGGGAGAGTCGGCAAGCCCGAAGAGCATCCCGCGGGAGATGGTCCCGTACATCAGGGCAAGACTCGAGTTTCCGCCGATGACGATCTGTTCCGCCGGGATCCCGAGCAGTTCTCCGAAGAAGCGGCGCATGGAGGGCAGCCCCCACGGACAGCCGTAGTTGCGGCAGTCGAAGCCGTCGGCGACGCACTCTTCCGCAGTCAGCGGCGCGTTCAGAAGATCCATCGAAAGATCCAGCTGATCCGCCGCCGGTTTGCCGCGTGAGAGGTCAAGCTTCAGCCCTCTGCTCCGGTACGCTTCGTATTCCCCGGAAAGGCGCTCTTTCTCCCGAAGCAGCCCGTCGCGGTCCATTTCGCTGTAACGCATGCCAAACTCCTCTGTTTTGCATTTTTCATCCCGCCAACTTGCAGAATGAACGGTTAGACTTTCTGTATTATACTATCTTTTGCAAGTTTTTGCAACCGTTTTTGCAAAAATAAACGAAAGAGGCGGCGTTTTTCTCCGTTTTGCGTAAAAAAGCGGTATTCGCGCCCCCCGTTTCGGTCAATTCGCCCTGTTTTCCCCGCGCGGAAAAGAAAAATGCGCCCGTCGTCTTGAAAAACCCGGGGCGCCGTGCTATAATAAAAGTGAAAAAACCTTCACGATAAGAGGCAGAAGATGCGGACTTTGAGCGCGGAAACGATGGAACGCGTGATCGGATTTATCGACCGCTACCACGAAAAGAACGGCTACACCCCGACCATCGCGGAGATCGCCGGGGCGCTTTCGCTCGCCGTCGGAACGGTACACAAGTACCTGCACCGGATGGCGGAGAGCGGGATGATCGAGCTCGACGGGCGGCACGTAGTCACCCCGGAGATCGCACGGCGAAAGGAACTATCTGCGCCGGTCGCGGGGGAAATCGCCTGCGGCGCGCCGGTCTGGGTCGAGGAGACGCGGGACGAGTCGCTCCCCCTCCCCGCCGGCTTTTCGGACGCGGGCGAATACTTCTGGCTCCGCGCGCGCGGGCATTCGATGGTGAACGCGGGGATCGACGACGGGGACTACGTCCTGATCCGAAGACAGCCGACCGCCGACCCCGGCGAGACGGTCGCCGCCCTGATCGAAAACGAAGCGACCTTGAAGATCTTTCTGCCCGACCCCAAACGCAGAAAAATCGTGCTTCGCGCCGCAAACGACGACAAAACGGCGTACCCCGACCAAATCTACGACGCGATCCTGATCCGCGGCGTCGCGGTTTCGGTCTTAAAACCCCTTGCTTGAACCCAATCAAAACAAAACCTCCTCTGCAATTCTTGCAGAGGAGGTTTTGTGATCGTTTGGGGAGAAACGCCGGTACAAAACGATGCAGTCGAACCGCACCGCGCTGCCGTCGAGCGAGTAGGACGGTTTCACCCCGGCAAGATACGGTCCCTTCGCCGGGCGCTTGATCA
>JAGCYR010000061.1 GCA_017960705.1 Clostridia bacterium
CCCTTCCGGGGGATGATAAATTTTTCTTGATTTTGAAAAAAAGGGGTTGACAAACCAATTTGATTTTGATACAATAATAAACTGCATTAAAATCGCTTAATCTGTGCTTTTCGTATCTTTGTCCGGGCAGAAAAATCATTGTAAATTTTCTGTGAACATTGTAAAAAGACTGAAAATTTTACGCTGATTTCTAAAGAAATCGGGAGAGGAAAACGGGGGCAAAGAACGAGCGTGATCTCCGCGAGAATCGCAAAAATGAAGAAGGAGTGTTTCATTTCATGCAACTGAAATCCCAGTATTTCGGGAAAACCGAGCGGAAGAGTTTTTCCAAGATCGAGGACGTCCTCGAGATGCCGAACCTGATCGAGGTGCAGAAGAAATCGTTCAAGTGGTTTCTTGACGTCGGAATGGACGAGGTGCTGCGCGACGCGTCGCCGGTCGTCGATTTCATGGGCAAGACGCAGGTCGATTTCGTCAGTTACTCGATCGATCCGAATCCCCGCTATTCGGTAGAGGAATGCAAGGAGCGCGACGTGACCTACGAGGCGCCCTTCAAGGTCTGCGTCCGCGTGACCAACCTCGAGACCCACGACATCAAGCAGCACGAGATCTTCATGGGGAACTTCCCTCTGATGACCGACAACGGGACCTTCGTCATCAACGGCGCGGAGCGCGTCGTGGTGTCGCAGCTGGTCCGTTCGCCGGGTATGTACTACGACTCCGCGGTGGACAAGACCGGTAAACACAGCTATACCAGCACGGTGATCCCGTATCACGGCGCTTGGCTCGAATATGAGACCGACTCGCAGGATACCTTCTGGGTCAAGATCGACAAGAACCGGAAGATCCCGGTGACGGTCCTGATCCGCGCCCTCGGCGCGGAGACCGACGCCGACGTGATCGACACCTTCGGCGAGGAGGAGTATTTCACCGCCACCTTCACGAAGGACGAATCCAACCGCCGGGCGATGGACAACAAGACCACGCCGGGCGAAGAGGCGCTGAAAGAGATCTATATGAAGATGCGTCCGGGCGAGCCCCCGCTCGTCGAGAGCGCCCGCACGCTGCTCACCAACACCTTCTTCGACACCAAGCGCTACGACCTCGCTCCGGTCGGACGCTATAAATTCGATAAGAAAATGGCGCTCGGCGAACGCATCGTCGGCTTCCGTCTCGCGGAAGCGGCGGTCAGCCCCGTGACGGGCGAAGTCATCGCCGACAAAGAGACCCAGATCACCTCCGAGCTCGCGACCGCGATCGAAGAGGCGTGCGTCACCTCGGTCCGCGTTTACGATGAACAGGGAAGATCGGCCAAGGTCTTCTCGAACGACGCCGTTCGTCCCGAGTGGGTGCTCGGCTACGACCTCTCCGAGTGCGGCATCCGCGAAAAGGTCCGTCTCTCGGTCCTGCTGAAGGTCATCGAGGACGTCGACGGCGGTATCGAAAATAAGGAAGGCGTGCTCGCGGAAGCGACCCGCCGCCGCTTCGACCTGTCTCCCCAGCACATCACCAAAGAGGATATCTACGCCTCGATCAACTATCTGATCTGCCTGTCCCACGGCATCGGCAAGATCGACGATATCGACCACCTCGGCAACCGTCGTCTCCGTTCGGTCGGCGAACTGCTCCAGAACCAGATCCGCATCGGTTTCGCCCGGATGGAGAAGAACATCAAGGAGCGTATGTCGGTGCACGACAGCGAGGAGATGACCCCGCAGACGCTGATCAACACCCGTCCGGTGGCGACCGCGATCCGCGAGTTCTTCGGTTCTTCGCCGCTCTCGCAGTTCATGGATCAGAACAACCCGCTCGCCGAGCTGACCCACAAGCGCCGTCTGTCGGCTTTGGGTCCCGGGGGGCTTTCGCGTGACCGCGCCTCCTTCGACGTCCGCGACGTTCACTACACGCAGTACGGGAGAATGTGCCCGATCGAAACGCCGGAAGGTCCGAACATCGGTCTGATCTCCTATCTTGCCACCTACGCCCGCATCAACGAGTACGGATTCCTCGAGGCGCCCTACCGCAAGGTCAAGAACGGCGTCGTGACGAAGGAGGTCGAGTACATGACCGCCGACGTCGAGGACCGCTATATCGTCGCGCAGGCGAACGAGCCGCTGACCGAGGACGGACATTTCGTCAACGCCCGCGTCATCGCCCGCGACAAGTCCGAGATCGTCGAGGTCGAAGCCGAAAAGATCAGCTATATGGACGCTTCGCCCAAGATGCTGGTCTCGGTCGCCACGGCGATGATCCCCTTCCTTGAAAACGACGATAACACCCGTGCGCTGATGGGCTCCAACATGCAGAAGCAGGCGGTGCCGCTGATGACCACCGAGGCGCCGATCGTCGCGACCGGTATGGAGTACAAGGCGGCGCTCGACTCGGGCGCGGTCGTGATCGCGAACGAGGGCGGCGTGGTCGAACGCGTCGCGTCGGACGAGGTCGTCATCCTGACCGACAGCGGAAGAAAAGACGTCTACAAGTTCCTGAAATTCAAACGCTCCAACCAGGGCACCTCGGTCAACCAGCGCCCCGTCGTCGCACAGGGCGAACGGGTCGAGGCGGGTCAGGTGATCGCCGACGGTCCGGCAACGGCGAACGGCGAGATCGCGCTCGGCAAGAACGCGCTGATCGGCTTTATGACCTGGGAGGGCTACAACTACGAGGACGCCGTCCTTCTGAACGAGCGTCTGGTCCGCGAGGACGTTTACACCTCGATCCACGTCGAGGAATACTCGATCGAGGCGCGCGACACCAAACTCGGTCCGCAGGAGATCACCCGCGAGATCCCGAACGTCGGCGACGACGCGCTGAAGGATCTGGACGGCGAAGGTATCGTCAAGATCGGTACCGAGGTCCGCGCAGGCGATATCCTGGTCGGTAAGGTCACCCCGAAGGGCGAGACCGAACTGACCGCCGAGGAGCGGCTGCTCCGCGCCATTTTCGGCGAGAAATCCAAGGAAGTCCGCGACACCTCCCTCC
>JAGCYR010000009.1 GCA_017960705.1 Clostridia bacterium
CACGGTCGGTGCACACGACCACGATTGGGACGGCGACTTCACCGTGGTTAAGGCAGCGACCCTGCTTGCCGACGGCGTGAAGGTCGAGCACTGCACGGTCTGCGGTATGGACCGTCCGGCGGCTGCCGAATTTGAGCCGGACGTCCGGACGTTCACCAGCTCGACCACAGGCTCGTATTCTCCGATCAGCGCGTCGATCGGAACGATCCGCGGCAACAAGCACTTCTACGAGGCGGGCAACGACCTGCTGATCGAGTACTCGTTCCTGTGGAATGAATCGACCCTCAATCTGAGAGGCGATAAGAACCCCTTCATCGACACCAGATTTATTGACACGAATATCATTTACTGGTCGCCTGTCTCCGGCATCAGTTATTCCGACTGTCAGTACCCCGGCGGCTTCGAGTACGGCGGCATCGACCTGGATATGCCCGACAACCCGTATCCGGGATTCAACAGCGGTGCGAACGGCACGGATGACAACACCGTGTACCCGAACATCGGCGGTTACAACAACGGCGGCGGCACCGAGCAGACCAACGATCTGTACGGCTGGCACCGCGTCAGCATCCGTTACCGCAACGAACTGACCAACAAGGATGCGCTGATGGCGGACGGCACCCCCGGCGCGACCCCCGCGACCTACAATCTGGAAATGTGGGTCTACGTCGACGGCGTTCTCGTCATTCACGCCTACCAGACGGATCTTTCCAAAGAGAGCGAAGACCGCAAACTCTTCTCGGCGGAGTCCGACGGAAACGGCGGTATCGTCTATACCGAAAACGATTCGCTCATTCTGAAACCCGTTTACCTGAACTCCAAACAAGCAACCGGCGGCAAGAACGTCTACTACTCGGTCGCCGATATCAACGTGACCGTCGGTACCGACTTCGTCCAGAACGTCCGCAGAGTAAACAGCCCCGCGCCCGCAACGCTCGAGGTGGAAACCGGCGTGTTCGTCACCTCGACCATGTGGTACGAACTTGACGACTGATCGAAAGGGGATTGTGAAATGAACAACGAAAAGAAAACCTTTGCATCCGCCGAGATCGAAATCGTTTTGCTCGACCGCGATCTGCTCCTGACCTCGGGCGGCTCGCTCGGAGAGGGCGATTGGGCTTCCTTTGATTTCGGATCCCTCTGATCCGCACCCCCCGTCTCCCACGCAGAGGAGACAAGCAACTGTTCCGGGAACGCCGGGCGTCCGCCCGGCGTTCCCTTTGGATTCAACCTGTCCCGCACGCGGGGAGGTCTTTTATTAAAAAGTGGCGTAAAAAACTCGAATTATTGCGCTCTACCCGGCGTCACCCCCTTGCATTTTCGGTATGAATCTACTATAATAATTGTGGTTGAATCCTCGGCTTCCGAAAAGCCGACCCGAACTTCAGCGCCGTCCGGGCGAAACAAGAAAGGAAACGGATATGAAACTCCATTTCGACTTTACGAAAACCAACGGAAAGATCAAGCCGATGCACGCCGTCGGGCAGCCGCCCGCAGATATCTGCGACGACGGCATCGACAACTCGATGTTCCACTATCTGACCGAGGCAAATATCCCCTATTGCCGTATGCACGACACCTGCGGGAGTTACGGAGCGAACGTGTTCGTCGACGTTCCGAACCTCTTCCGCGACTTCGACGCCGACGAGAACGATCCCGCGTCATACGATTTCGCCTTCACCGACGCGCTGTTTCTGAAGATGGCGGAGGCGAAGCTCGAGCCCTACTTCCGTCTCGGCGTGACCATCGAAAACGCGCACATGATCAAGTCTTACCGCATCTTCCCGCCGAAGGACCCCGAAAAGTGGGCGCGGATCTGCGAACATATCGTCCGCCACTACAACGAAGGCTGGGCGAACGGCTATCGGTTCGGGATCACCTACTGGGAGATCTGGAACGAGCCGGATAACGAGGAAGAGATCGCCCGGAACAATATGTGGAAGGGCACGAAGGAGCAGTACTACGACCTCTACGCCGCCGCCGCGAAACGCCTGAAAGAGTGCTTCGGCGACACGATCAAGGTCGGGGGATTTGCGAACACCGGGCTTTATCTCGGGTATCTGGAAAAAGAGGAAAAATACAAAAAGCCGCACGAGATCACCCATTGGGAAGAGCGCGCGATCTACCATACCGAATTCACCCGCGGCTTCCTCCGGAGGATCAAGCGAGACAACCTCCCGATCGACTTCTTCTCGCACCACAGCTATATGACCGTCAAGCGCACCGAGCAGATCCAGGCGTACACCGAAAAACTGCTCGCCGAAGAGGGCTTCCCCGATATCGAGATCCATCTGAACGAGTGGAACACCGACCGCACGCGCGAGACCCGCGGCACGACCAAGGCGGCGGCGGACGTTTCCGCTATGATGATCGCGATGCAGAAGACCAAGATGTCGGTGATGTGCTACTACGACGCGCGCTTCGGGACCAGCGTCTACGCCGGGTTCTTCAACCCCCTGACCGAGCAGCCCTTCTGCACCTACTACGCCTTCAAGGCGTTCGGAAAGCTCTACGCCCTCGGAGGGGCGGTCGAACCGACGGGGACCGGCGACGGGGTCTACGCGCTGGCGGCGACCGACGGAAAGTCGAAGGGCGTGCTGATCGCCAACATCAGCGGCGAGGAAAAGACCGTCGAGACCGATCTCGGATCGGGCTACACCGCCTACCGCATCGACGAGAAGCACATGATGACGAAGACCCGCGTCTCGACCAAGGCGATCAAGCTCAAAGGGTTCGACACGCTCTACCTCGAAAAGAACGGCTGATACGGAGTAAAAAAGGAACGAACGGTATGGAAACGAGTTTTCAAAACGGTAAGATCATAGCCCGGGGCAAGTTCTGGGAGGACGCGGTCTACGACGTCTGCGCAAACGATCTGCGCGTTCGTTTCGACGGCAAAGGCGGGATCACCAACTATTCGGTCTGCAACCACCCGGGCAGCTACGTCCGGACGACCTATCTCAACGTCTTCGTAAACGGGGTCAAGCTCGACGCGTTCACCGATAAGACCGTCGAGATGATCGGACGGACGCAGAAGATCACGATCGACGCAGACGGCGGGAAGATCGAGGTCTTTCAGTTCGTCCCGAAGCGCGGCAACGCCCTGTGCTGCGAGATCACGGCGGAGAAGCACGCAAAATACGATTTCGCTTTCGTTTTCGGGAATGCGTCGAAAACGTTTGCCTACGCCGCCGACGCCGAAAACGAGCACGTCACCGAGAACCACTCGGTCTATCTGCACACGGACAAGAGCGTACGCTTCGTTTGCGCCTTCGGCTCCGACGAGGAAAACTGCAAGGATATTCTGTCCCGTTTCACGACCCTGAAAAAAGAGGTCGAGGACGAGATCAAGAGCGTCCGGATCCCCGCGACGGCGAAGACCGAACGCGACAAGGCGCTCTACGTTTTGAGCGTCTTCTGCGCCCTTGAAAACTATCAGGAGGTCGGGGAGTACCGGGGCTTTTCCGCCGGATGCAACTACATCAACCCCCTCCGCACCTATTTCCGGGACGCCTACTGGACCGTCCTCTGTATGTACAAAGATCACGCAGACCTCGTCAGAAACGAGATCTTAACGCTCGCGCAAGGGATCGACGTGAACGGGGACTGCCCCTCCGCCGTGACCTTCGAACTCTTCCCGCACTGGCAGAATCACTACGACAGCCCGAGTTTCTTCGTTATGATGGTCTACGACTACATCAACCGCACGGGCGACTTCTCGATCCTCGACGAAGCGGTCCGCGGGAAAACCGTCTACGACTACTGTCTTTTGACCATCAACAAACTGTCGGCGTACGAGGACGACGCCCACCTGATTGTCAAGGAAGGTCCCTACAACAAGCGCGACTGGGCGGACGAGGTCAACCGGATCGGCTACGTTTCCTACCTCGAACTGCTCTACGCCCGCGCTCTGTACTGCGTTTCCAAGATTGCGGGAACGCGGAACGAAAAACTCGCCGCGAAGTATTACGGGATGTACCTCCAAACGAAGGACGCGATCGATAAGATCCTCTGGGACGAGGAGAAGGGGTACTATATCAACTACAAGAACGGCGATTTCGTCGAGGATAACCTGTCTGTCGATACCGTCGTCGCGGTGCTCTTCGGGATAAGCGACGAAGAGAAGACCAAGCGGCTGCTCGACAACGTGTCGAAAATGCTCGAGTCGAAGAACAACAAGATCCAGCGGGCGGGCGACTTCGGCGTGATGAGCGTCTTCCCCTTCTACAAAGGGGAGGATCGGTACTACAACAAATCGTCGCAGGATTACGAATACCACAACGGCGCCGTCTGGCCCTACCTTGCCGCACTCGTCGCCTACGCAGAGGCGAAAAACGGGCGCGATC
>JAGCYR010000062.1 GCA_017960705.1 Clostridia bacterium
CGAGGGCGTGATGCTGAAACCTATGTTCGAGATCCCCTCCGATCCGACGGTGAAGAAACTGGTCATCACCGAGGACGCCGTCCTCGGAAAAGCCGAGCCGATCAGGATCAAAAAAGACGCGTAATGAACACAACGAACAAGAGAACCGTCCGTTCGGACGGTTCTCTTGTTGAATGAAGAAATGCTGTCAGTGCGCATTCGTTGTATAAGCTCGGGACGTCGAGGACGCCGTCCCCTACCGCTGGCGCGTATGACGAACGACAAGCAACTCTTTTTCGGTTGCGCAAGCGTTTTGTCGTAAGAGACTGCGTCCACGCCGTCCCGCGTCTTCATTACAGTTCAAATCTGAACAGCTGGACGATCGCGCCGAAGAAGTAGAGCCCGACGCGTTTGAAGAAACCGGCGTCCTCTTTCAACCGCTCTCCGACCGTGTTCCCCTCCCCGATCTCGACCGAGCCGGCGAAGACCGGGCGCATACATTCCTCGGTCTGATCCTGGAACTCCTCCCCTGCGATGACCGCGACGATCTCGGTATTCATATAGGTCGAGCGGAGGTCGACGTTGAACGAGCCGATCACGACCAGGTCGTCGTCGATCAGAACGGTTTTCGCGTGGGTGGAATAGTCGCCGTCGAACTCGAGGATCGAAACGCCGGTGTCGAGGATCTCGTCCTGGTGGTAGAGATAGTCGAGCGGGGCGAAACGGTTGTCGGTATTGAGGATCGAGTTTGTCAGCATCCGGACCGACGCGCCGCTTGCGACGACGGTTTCGAGGTCGCGGTACATATCGTCGCTGCAGAGGATGTAGGGGGTCTGGATCACCACGCGCTCGGAAGCCGACGCGCAGAGCGAGACCAGCTCGTTCCAGATCAGGGGCTTCTTCCCCTTCGTACCGGTCTCGCCGGTCAAGATGGTCACGCGGTCGACCGAGAGGGTCGCGCCCGTGAGCGCCGCGTCGGGGTCGGCAAGGGTCGGCAGTCCGTCGGAGAATGCCGCCCAGCGGTCGTATTCCTTTTGGATCTTGCGGTCGGTCGGCTTCGCGTCTCCGTCGCGGAAATCCGAGACGTTTTCGCTCTCCCACATTTCGTTGAAGTAGTCGATCAGACCGTAGATCGAGGCGGGCTTATCGGGGTCGGGGGTCGTGCCGTGGGCGGCGTTATAGATCAGCGCCTCGCGGTCGTAATTGCGGAGCCCCGTGTCGTTCTCCATCAAGAACCCGTCGTGGGTGTTCCGCCCGCCGATGACGTACGCGAGATCGTCCACGATGAAATACTTGTCGTGCAGACGCGCGTTGCAGTTCCAAGGGGTGAGAAGACTGGGGCGGTTGTAGATCTTCATTTCGATCCCGGGAACGGCGGACACGGCGCGGAAAAAGGTCTTTCCCTCCATCCGCAGAACGTCGTTGAAGCCGTCGACGATGATCCTGACCTTCACGCCCCGCTCCGCCGCCTCTTTCAGCGCCTCGGCGAGCCGCGTCGTGCTCTCGCCCTCGCGGAACTGGTAGGTAACGAAGGACACCGAATCGGTCGCCGCGTCGATCAGTTTCAAGCGCCAGTCGAGCGCGTCCTCGTTCTCCTCGATCACCGACGCCCTCTCCACCCACGGCGTACCGTCGCCGCGATAGGAGGCGGGGTCGCGGGTTCCGGGCGCGGTCTTTGCAAGGGGAAGGAACGGAGCCGCCATCCCGACGATGAAGTAGACGAGATACAGAAGCAGCAAAAGGAGAGCGATCCCGACGATCCGCCGGGCGACGCTCTTCTTTTTCTTCTGTTTTCCGGGGAGGGTCCCCCGGTTCTCGGTATTCTCCATTTGGGATCAGAACGCGATCCTTTCCTCGATATACGCTTTCACTTCGGAGATCGGCAGACGGATCTGCTCCATCGAATCGCGCTCGCGGACGGTCACGCAGCCGTCGTTCTCGCTCTCGAAGTCGTAGGTGATGCAGAAGGGGGTACCGATCTCGTCCTGCCGGCGATAGCGCTTCCCGATCGAGCCGGATTCGTCGAACTCGACGTTCATGGTCTTGGAAAGCTCGGTGAACAGGTCGGTCGCCTTGTCGGACAGCTTCTTCGAGAGCGGGAGCACCGCCGCCTTGACGGGGGCGAGCGCCGGATGCAGGCGGAGCACCACGCGGACGTCGTTCTTCTCGGCGTCGACGACCTCCTCGTCGTAGGCGTCGCAGAGGAAGGCGAGGGTCACGCGGTCGGCGCCGAGCGAGGGCTCGACGACGTAGGGGACGTATTTCTCGTTGGTTTCGGGGTCGAAATACTCCATCGACTCGCCCGACGTGTTCTGGTGCTGGGTCAGGTCGTAGTCGGTGCGGTCGGCGATGCCCCAGAGTTCGCCCCATCCGAACGGGAACAGGAACTCGATATCGGTCGTTCCCTTCGAGTAGAAGCAGAGCTCCTCGGGCGAATGGTCGCGCAGGCGGAGGTTCTCGCGCTTCATCCCGAGCGAATAGAGGAACTCGGCGCAGAAGGAGCGCCAGTAGTTGAACCAGTCGAGGTCGGTCCCCGGCTTGCAGAAGAACTCGAGCTCCATCTGCTCGAACTCGCGGATGCGGAAGATGAAGTTCCCCGGCGTGATCTCGTTGCGGAAGGACTTACCGATCTGTCCGATCCCGAACGGGATCTTTCTGCGGGTGGTGCGCTGCACGTTCTTGAAGTTGACGAAGATGCCCTGCGCCGTCTCGGGACGGAGATAGACCGTGCTGGTCGAATCCTCGGTCACGCCGATAAAGGTCTTGAACATCAGGTTGAACTTGCGGATCGGGGTGAAATCGCCGCTCCCGCAATCGGGGCAGACGATATGCTTTTCCTTGATATACGCCGACATCTCGTCGTCCGACATAGCGGCGGGATTGACGTCGATCTTGTTCTGGAAGGCGTAGTCCTCGATCAGCTTGTCGGCGCGATGACGGCTCTTGCAGACGCGGCAGTCCATCAGAGGATCGGAGAAACCGCCGAGATGCCCCGAGGCGACCCACGTCCGGGGATTCATGATGATCGCGGAATCCAGCCCGACGTTATAGGGATTCTCCTGCACGAACTTCTTCCACCAGGCGCGCTTGACGTTGTTCTTGAACTCCACGCCGAGCGGTCCGTAGTCCCAGGAGTTCGAGAGTCCGCCGTAGATCTCCGATCCCGGGTACACGAAGCCCCGGGTCTTGCAGAGCGCCACGATCTTGTCCATTGTTTTTTCGCTGTTGTTCATACCGTCCTCTTTCTGCGGTCGCCCGCAAATCATAAATTACGCTGTGAGAATCCCCGTAACGCCCTCCCCCGAGAGGGAGACGGGCAGAACGGGTCGGATCTTTCCCGATAGGTCGCAATCGGTCCTGACCTTGACCTCGATATAATTTTCGGAATGCCCCGTCATAAATTCCCCGTCCCGCGTCTCGAACAGGACCGAGAGGGGGGTTTTGGCGGCGATCAGATCGGATAGCAGGTCTTTTGCGACGTCGCGCCCCACTTTGACCAGTTCGCGCACCCGTCTGTGCTTTTCTTCGCCGTCGATCTGATCCGGGAAATCCGCCGCGGGGGTGCCGGGGCGGGGGGAATACGGGAAAACGTGCAGACGGAGAAACCGCGCGTCGCGGCAGAAAGCGACCGTCTCGCCGAAATTGTCTTCGGTCTCGCCCGGGAATCCCACGATCACGTCGGTCGTGAAGGCCACGCCGGGGATCGCTTCGCGGAGTGCTGCGATCGCTTCGCGCACCTGTTTCGTCCGGTAGGGTCTTCTCATCCCGGCAAGCACCGCGTCGGAGCCCGATTGGAGCGAGAGATGGAAATGCGGGGCGAGCTTTTTGATCCCCGCGAGCCGCTTGATCACCGAGGGGGTCATCATCTCGGGGGCGAGCGAGCTTAACCGGATGCGCTCGACGGCGGTCTTGTTCGCGACGTCTTCAATCAGGTCGACCAGCCGGTAGCCGTCGAGGTCGATGCCGTACGCCGCGGTCTCGATCCCGGTGAGCACGATCTCGCGCGTGCCCGAGGCGACCAGCGCCCTGACCTCGCCCTGCACGTCGGACGGGGCTTTGGAGCGAACGGGACCTCTTGCGAGCGGGATTGCGCAGTAGGCGCAGCGGCAGTTGCAGCCGTCCTCGATCTTGACGAAAGCGCGCGTTCTGGGGGCTCTCGTGATCGCGGCGCGCTCGAACGGGACCCCGGCAAGGTCGCGCACGGCGTTCACCGCGGCGGTCTTCGGGCGGGAGAGCAGTTCCAGCGCCACCTCGGGCAGATTCATCTTGCGGTCGTTGCCCGAAACGTAGGAGACGCCCTTGATCGCGGCGATCCCGTCGGGATGCAGCTGCGAGGAACAGCCGGTGACGATCACGGCGGCGTCGGGATTGGTCCGTATTGCGCGGCGGATCATCTGGCGGGATTTGCGGTCGCTCTCGACCGTGACGGTGCAGGTGTTGACGATATAGACGTCGCAGACGGCGTCGAAATCGGAGACGGTGAACCCGGCGGCGGCAAACCTCTCGGCAAGCGCCTCGGACTCGTACTGCGAGACTTTGCAGCCGAGCGAGCAAAAACCGACGCGGTAGGGCATACCTCTCTCCTTTCATACACTCTGAAAGAGTATTATAGCATTATTTTATCTTTTTGTAAATAGATTTCGGGAAAAATAAGCGCCCCGCGGGAATAGTCGGGCGACGCGGGCGGCACACTACCCGAAAAAGGAGGGATCCTATGGCGACCATACTCTATCGGATCGTCGTGATCTATATCCTGCTCTCGCTCTCGCTCCGCATCATGGGAAAACGGCAGGTGGGCGAGCTCGAGGTATCGGATCTTATCTCGACGCTCCTGCTCTCCGAGATCGCGGCGCTCCCGGTCGCGGATCCGGAGATCCCCCTGCTCTACGCGGTGATCCCGCTGCTCTTCATTCTGGCGCTGGAGCTGCTCATCACCTGTCTCAAAAACCGCTTTGCGTTTCTGAAACGGATATTTGAACCCAAAACCGCGACCCTGATCCGGAACGGGACGATCGATCAGGCGGCGCTGAAACGGCTGCGGATCTCGGTCGACGAGCTGATG
This sequence comes from Clostridia bacterium, assembly GCA_017960705.1. Classification (GTDB taxonomy): domain Bacteria; phylum Bacillota; class Clostridia; order Oscillospirales; family CAG-272; genus UBA1740. The sequence goes on from JAGCYR010000062.1 coordinate 5,042, forward strand.
GGGGAACTGCGGCTGCAGGGGGTGGATTCGCTCTCCGACGTCGCGCTCGGCACGGTCGAGCAGAACGGGAGGCTCTCGGTTTTGCTCGATCCCAAAAACCAGCCGCTTTCGCGTTCGGCGGTCGAAGGAGACGCGGGAGGGTACGAGACGCCGGTGATCCTGGACGGGGTTTTGGACCAAAACGCGCTGTCATCCCTTGACGGGGGACGGGAAAAAGTCGGATCCATTCTCAAACGGAACGGGATCGGGCGAAAGGACGCTTTTCTTCTCACCCTGCG
>JAGCYR010000063.1 GCA_017960705.1 Clostridia bacterium
CGCCCATCGCGAGCATCCCGATCCCGCCGCCGGTCGGCGTGTGGCTGTCCGAGCCGATCAGGGTCTTGCCGGGTTTGCCGAAGCGCTCGAGATGCACCTGATGGCAGATGCCGTTGCCGGGGCGCGAGCAGCGAAGCCCGTACTTTTAGGCGACCGACTGGATGTAGAGGTGGTCGTCGGCGTTCTCAAAGCCCGAGTGGAGCGTGGTGTGGTCGATATAGGCGACCGAGAGTTCGGTTCTGACGCGGGGGATGCCGATCGCCTCGAACTCGAGGTACGCCATGGTGCCCGTCGCGTCCTGGGTCAGCGTCTGGTCGATCTTCAGCCCGATCTCCGAGCCGGGGGTCACCTCTCCCGAAAGAAGGTGCGCTTTGATGATCTTCTGTGCGATAGTGAGTCCCATTTTATTCGTTCGTCTCCTTCAGGATGTGCTCCATGGCGTTCTTGATGTGTTCGACCGTGCGCGCCTCCGCCGCGGCGGGATCGTGGGCGGCGATCGCCTCGTAGATCATACGGTGTTCCTTTGCCGACGAGCTGGCGCGGCTGTGGTTGGAGACAGAGGCGAGCCGGTACTTCATCACCTTCTTGTGTAGGGGAAGAAGCGCGTCGCACAGCGCGGTGTTGCCGCTGAAACGGTAGATCAGCCGATGAAACAGACTGTCCATCCCGCGGACGTGTTCGGGGTCGTTTTTCGGGACGTAGAACTCCTGCAGTTCAAGAGATTCGCGCAGCTCGGCGAGCTCCTCGTCGGTGATGCGCTTCGCCGCCTCCGCCGACGCGAGCCCCTCGATCCGGAGCCGGATCTCGAAGATGTCGCGCAGGTCCTTTTTGGTGACGCCGAGGATCAGGATCCCCTTGGTCGTGGTCTCGATGACGTGCTCCTGCTCGAGCCGGTGGATGGCTTCGCGGATGGGCGTACGGCTGACGCCGAGTTCGGTGACGAGGTTCATCTCGGTCAGCACGGTCCCGCGCGGGAACTTGCCCGAAAGGATCTCGTTTTCAAGCCGCTCGAACACCTGTTCGGCAAGCGATACGGTTCTGTGTTCCATTCTGTCTTTCCCTCCTTACAGACGGCGCAGTTTGCCGCCCGACAGTTCCTCGATCTTCTCTTCGAGTTCCGCCGTCGAGAGCGAGGTCTGCCGTCCGTCCTCGTACTCTTTGTCGATCCATTCTTTGAGACTTGCGACCAGCGGATCGTGCTTGCCGACCGCGGATTCGCCCGAAAGCCCGTAGTTGCCGTTGATCCAGTAGGCGATGCCGGCGAGCCCCGACGCCTTTCCGATCATGACCGACGCCGGACGGTTGAGAATCTTGTCGGTGTCGAAGATGTTGTAGATCTCCTCGTCCTTCATCAGACCGTCGGCGTGGATGCCGGCGCGGGTGACGTTGAAGTTCCGGCCGACGAACGGGGTCATCGGCGGGATCTTGTAGCCGATCTCGCGGGTGAAGTAATCCGCGATCTCGGTGATGACGGTGGGATCCATCCCGTCGAGCGAGCCGCGCAGCGACGCGTACTCGAAGACCATCTCTTCCAGCGGGATGTTCCCCGTCCGCTCCCCGATCCCGAGCATCGAGCAGTTGACCCCGCAGGCGCCGTACAGCCACGCCGTCGAAGCGTTGGCGACCGCCTTGCCGAAATCGTTGTGCCCGTGCCACTCGAGCATCTCGGAGGGAACGTCGGAATAGTGCTGCAGACCGTAGATGATCCCCGGAACGCTCCGCGGGATCGCGACCTCGGAATAGGGCACGCCGTAGCCCATGGTATCGCAGGCGCGGATACGCACCGGGATCCCGGCGTCCTGCGACATCTTCATCAGCTCGTTGACGAACGGGACGACGAAGCCGTAGAAGTCGGCGCGGGTGATGTCCTCGAGGTGGCAGCGCGGCATAACGCCGGCTTCAAACGCGTCGGCGACGGTTTTGAGGTAATAGTCCATACACTGTTTGCGGGTCATCTGCATCTTCTTGAAGATGTGATAGTCGCTGCAGGAAACCAGAATACCCGTCTCGCGCACGCCGAGGTCGCGCACGAGTTTGAAGTCCTCGCGGCTGGCGCGGATCCAGGTGGTGATCTCCGGGAACTTCAGCCCGAGCTCCTGACACTTGGCGAGCGCCTCGCGGTCCTTTTTACTGTAGACGAAAAACTCGGTCTGGCGGATGATCCCGTAGGGGCCGCCGAGTTTTGACATCAGTTTGAAGAGGTCGACGATCTGTTTGACCGTATAGGGCTCGACCGACTGCTGACCGTCGCGGAAACTGGTATCGGTGATCCAGATATCCTCCGGCATCCCCATCGGCACGCGGCGGTGGTTGAACGCCACGCGCGGAACGTCGGTGTAGGGATAGACGTCGCGGTAAAGGTTGGGCTCCGCAACGTCCTGCAGCGCGTAGCGGTAGTTTTTCTGTTCGAGAAGGTTTGTTTTCGGGGAAATCTCAAGCATTTCGGTCTCTCCTTTTCAGAATTGTATACAATTATACCAGAATCACGGTGTATTGTCAATACGGATATACAGGAAATTTCGTTTTTTTGGACCCGGGGCGAAAAAGCGGCGCGAAGACGGGCAAAACGGGGGAAAAAGGGGCGCCGAAAGATGGAAAAAACACTTTTTCGTCTTGCAATTCGACGCGAGTTGTGTTATACTGTTATAGGGTCGCGCCGCGCCCGTGCGCGCGGTCGTGACCGAACACAGAAAACGGAAGGGCATTTTCCATGGTCAAAGCGATTGTCGGCGCCAACTGGGGCGACGAAGGAAAAGGCAAGATCACAGACGTTCTGGCGGCGGAATCCGACGTTGTCGTAAGATTCCAGGGCGGCTCGAACGCCGGGCATACCATCATCAACGAGTACGGGAAGACGGCGCTCCACCAGCTCCCCTCGGGCGTTTTCTATCCCCACATCAAGAATATCATCGGGAACGGCGTCGCCCTCGACGTCGACAAGTTCTTAAAAGAGGTCGAATCGGTCCGGGAGAAGGGCGCGGACCCAGATCTGATGGTCTCCGACCGCGTGCAGATCGTGATGCCCTACCACATCCTCTTCGACGTTGCCGAAGAAGAAAGACTGAAGGGGGCGGCGTTCGGCTCTACCAAGAGCGGGATCGCGCCGTTCTATTCCGATAAGTACGCCAAGATCGGCTTCGAGATTTGCGAGCTGATGGACGAGGAATACGCGTACAAGAAACTGGTGCGCGTGCTGGAGGTCAAGAACCTGATCCTTTCCAGTCTCTATCACCGCGATCCCATCAACGCCGACGAACTGTTTGCTGACCTGATGAAGAAGCGCGACGCCATCCGCCCCTACGTGGGCGACAGCTTCGCGTATCTGCGCGACGCTCTGAAGGCGGGTAAAAACGTCCTGCTCGAAGGGCAGCTCGGGAGCCTCAAAGACCCCGACCACGGCATCTATCCGATGGTGACCAGCTCCTCGACCCTCGCCGGGTTCGGGGCTGTCGGCGCCGGTATCCCTCCGTATATGATCCGCGACGTGATCTGCGTGACCAAGGCGTATTCGAGCGCAGTCGGCGCGGGCGCGTTCGTGTCCGAGATCCTCGATCCCGAAAAGGCGCAGGAGATGCGTATCCGCGGCGGAGACGCGGGAGAGTTCGGCGCGACCACGGGACGTCCCAGACGTATGGGCTGGTTCGACTGCGTGGCGACCCGCTACGGCGTCGAGATCCAGGGGGCGACCGAGGTGGTCCTGACCGTCGTCGACGCGCTCGGCTACCTTGACGAGATCCCGGTCTGCGTCGGTTACGAGACGCCGGACGGAAAAGTTATCAAGAACTTCCCCACCACCCCGACGCTCGAGAAGTGCAAGCCCGTTCTGAAGGTCCTTCCGGGCTGGAAGTGCGACGTGCGCGGGATCACCAAATACGCCGACCTGCCGAAGGCGTGCCGCGACTACGTGGAGTTTATCGAGGGCGAGATCGGCGCGCCGATCACCATGGTCTCGAACGGACCGCGCCGCGACGAGCTGATCTATCGGCGCTGAAAACGATCATCCGACGACTGCCGCGCCTCTGTGGGCGGCAGTCGTCTTGCACCCAAACCCGCGTTCTTCCAAATAAAAGACGAAAGCGAGAATGTTTATGGGCAAGTATTTCGGGACCGACGGTTTCCGCGGCGAAGCCAACGTTACGCTGAAGGGTATCCACGCATTCAAGGTCGGGCGTTTTCTCGGCTGGTACTACGGGAGCGATCTTGCCGGCTTCCCCGTCCCGGGACACCGGACGAAGGTCGTGATCGGTAAAGACACGCGCCGCTCGTCCTATATGTTCGAGTACGCGATCGCGGCGGGGCTGACCGCCTCGGGCGCAGACGCCTACATCATGCACGTCACCACCACCCCGAGCGTGTCGTACATCACGCGGCTCGATGATTTTGATTGCGGCGTGATGATCTCCGCCTCTCACAACGCGTTCGACGACAACGGCATCAAGCTTGTCAACCGCTGGGGCGAGAAGATGGACGACGAGACCATCGCCCTGATCGAAAAATATATCGACGGCGACATGTCGGGCTTCGGTGTCGAGGGGGACGATCTTCCCTTCGCGACCGGGCGCGATATCGGCCAGATCATCGACCACGCCGCCGGGCGAAACCGCTACGTCGGCTACCTGATCTCGCTTGCGACCCACAGTTTCAAACAGTTGAAGATCGGGCTTGACTGCGCGAACGGCTCGAGCTGGATGATCGCGAAATCGGTCTTCGACGCCCTCGGGGCGAAGACCTACGTCATCAACAATAATCCCGACGGTACCAACATCAACGAGGGCGTCGGCTCGACCCACATCGAGGGGCTGCAGCGCTTCGTTCTCGAGAATCAACTCGACGTCGGGTTCGCCTTCGACGGGGATGCCGACCGGTGTCTTGCCGTCGACGAGAACGGCAACGTCGTGAACGGCGACCACATCCTCTATATCTTCGGGAAGTCGCTCTCTGCGAAGGGGCAACTGACCAACAATACCATCGTCGCGACGGTGATGTCGAACCTCGGGCTGTTCCGCGCGCTCGACGAAGCGGGGATCGGCTACGAGAACACGACGGTGGGCGACCGCTTCGTGTACGAATGTATGCTCAAAAACGGGCATTGCGTCGGCGGCGAGCAGTCGGGACACATCATCCTCTCCAAATACGCGACGACGGGCGACGGCATCCTGACCGCCATCAAGCTGACCGAGTGTATGCTCGAAGCCAAGAAGCCGCTTTCCGAGCTCGCCGCTCCCGTGAAGATCTATCCGCAGGTGCTGGAAAACGTCCGGGTCGCTGACAAGGACGCGATCGAAAACGATCCCGAGATCGCGAAACGGGTCGGCGAAATCAACGCGGAACTCGGCGTGAACGGTCGGCTCCTGCTCCGCAAATCGGGGACCGAACCGCTGATCCGCGTGATGGTCGAAGCCAAGGACGAGGCGACCTGCCGCCGGTACGTCGACGAGGTCGCCGCGCTGGTTAAAAACAAGGCGGGGCTTGCCTGAAAAAGTCTCACGGAACCCTCTTCCCCGCTTCGGGGGAGGGGGTTTCGGTCGTTTTCGGGGGATAATATGAAGATCGGGGTCAGCAGTTACAGCTTTGACCGATATCTCCGAGATACAAAGTGCGGATATCGGGAGATCGTCCGGCTCGCATCCGGGATCGGCTTTGCGGGCGTGGAGTTCATCGACCTGGCGAATCCCGCGTGGGGGATCGAAGGGGACGAAGAAACGATCGCCCGCGAGGCAAGAGCGGCGGCGGCGGAATACGGGATGGAGATCCCGGCGTACACCGTCGCGGCGGACTTCCTCTCGGACGATCCCGACGCGGAGGTCGAACGGGTCTGCCGCAAGGTCGACGTCGCGAAGATCCTCGGCGCGAAAGTATTCCGTCACGATGCGAGTTTTCGTCTGCGCGACCTCCCCGGCTACACGTGGGAGGACGGGATCGAGGAGATGGCGCCGCGGATCAGACGGGTCACGGAGTACGCCGCTTCGCGCGGGATCAAGACCTGCACCGAGAACCACGGCTTTATCTATCAATCTCCCGAACGGGTGATGCGGCTGATCGAAGCGGTCGGGCACGAAAACTACGGGTGGCTGGTCGATATCGGGAACTTTTCGGTGGTCGACCGCGACAACCTCGAAGCGGTGAAGATCGCCGCGCACTACGCCGTCCACGTCCACGCGAAGGACTTTATTCTGCTGCCCGATCCGGGAAAGGGCGCGATCCCCTGCGGCTTCCACCGCTCGGCGGGCGGCGGGCTCTGGCGCGGGACGGTGCTCGGGCGCGGGAACGTCGCCGTCGGGGCGTGTCTTGACGCGTTGAAAGACGCCGGTTACGACGGATGGGTCTCGTTGGAGTTCGAGGGTCCCGAAGAGGTCCTGCCGGCGCTTGCCGAGGGGTATTCGATCCTTGCCCGGTGCGCGGGCTGAAAGGGGTGTTTGGATGTACCGTTTTCCGAGCGGGGTGATGCTCGATTCGTTCCGGCTCTCCGACCGCGAGGCGATCGCGGCGGCAAAGCGGATCGGGGCGCAGGGAGTGCAGACGTACTGTACGGCGGGCGACCACGCTCCGGAGAATATGACGCGGGAGAAAAAGCGCGAGCTGCTTTCGATGATGGACGACGCGGGGCTGGTCTTTTCGGCGATCTGCGGGGATCTCGGGCGCGGGTTCGGGGATCCCGAGCTGAATCCGGCTCTGATCGAGAAATCAAAGCGGATCATGGAGCTGGCGAAAGAGCTGGGCTCTGATATCGTGACGACCCATATCGGCGTGGTGCCGTCGGATCCCGCGCACGACCGATACAAGGTGATGCAGGAGGCGTGCCGGGAGCTCGCGGAATTTGCCGACGGGCTGGGGTCGCATTTCGCGCTGGAGACCGGGCCGGAGCCGTCGGACGTTTTGAAACGCTTTCTCGATTCGCTCGGATCGCGCGGGGTTTCGGTGAATCTCGATCCCGCGAATCTGGTGATGGTGGTCGGGGACGATCCCGTGAACGCCGTCAATAACTTGAAAGACTATATCGTGCATACCCACGCAAAGGACGGGGTCATGGTGCAGAAGACCAACCCCGAATATATCTACGGCGTGACCCCGACCCCGGAGGACGTACGCGGAGCGACCTTCTACCGCGAGCTCCCGCTCGGAGAGGGCGGCGTGAACTTCCCCGCCTATCTTCGGGCGCTCGACTCGATCGGCTACCGCGGGTTCCTCACCATCGAACGCGAAGCGGGCGACGACCCGGTAAAGGATATCAAAGACGCGGCGGACTATCTTCGCCGTGTGATCGCGGAGAATTAAAATACGATACGACTCAAAAAAAACGAA
>JAGCYR010000064.1 GCA_017960705.1 Clostridia bacterium
ATATAGACGAGATCCGAACCGTCGTTGACGCCGATGTCTAAAGTCGAACCCGATCCGTAGACGGTCGCCATCGTATCGATCCAGAGGAGCGAGAACTCGATCAGAAGGTCGTTGCCCCGGTTGCCGTTCGAGGGATCGGGATAGAAATGCTCTTCGCCCTGAACGGCGGCGAAGGTCGGTCTCTCGTCCCAGTCTCCGCTGCCCTTGTCGCTCGAATTCAGGATCGTTTTGTTGTCCCAGATCTGCCGCTGATACCAGAGCTTGGAGGAGTAGTCGGTTCCGCCGAGGGTGGTCGTCCGTGCGACGGGAGAGTCGACCTTCACGACGTCCTGCACAAACTCTTTGCCGCAGGTCATATACTGATCGGCGATCGCAAGGTCGGTATCCGATCCGGCGTAGAAATCGACGATGGTGACGCTCGCCCAGTTGGAGTTCGAGTCGTTCGGGGAGTACTTCAGATTCCCGTTCTCGATCGTCGCGTTGAAGAGCCGCGCACCGGAAGTGGAATTTGCCCAAGCCGACGAATCGTACTTGAGGACCATCTCGCCGTCCAGATAAATCGTAATGATATACGTGTACTGTACGGCGGCATCAACCTTCGCCGCCGTCTGATGGACACGGACGCCGATCCGATGCCAACCGTAGTCGCCGAGCGAAACGGTTTTCAGAGAGGCGTTCTCCGCGATCGCCGCAGGGGTCGGGAAAACATACGTCGTGCCGGTCCTCTCCTTGGCGACGATCTTGCCGGCGTTTACGCCCGTCAGATAAATATTGGCGATATCCGACTCGTCGTTGACGCCGATATCGATCGCAGAGCCCGCGCAGTCGGCAAGGGAACTGTTCCAGAGGATCGAAAATTCGATCAGAAGATCGTTGCCGAGATTGCCGTTCGACTCGTCCGGATAGTACTTCTCCGTGTTGTTGCCGCAGATGCTCTTGTACGTTTTGCGAACCTGCCACTTGTTATTGTTGGGTTTGTCGCTCGAGTTCGAGTTCAGGAGGGTCTCGTTTTTCCAGCCCTTCAGTTCAAACCAGCGTTCGGCGGGCAGATCGTCGTCCCCCGAAAGGAAGAGCTTCGCCGCCTCGGGCAGGTCGTCCCGCACGACGTCCTGCACGAACTCTTTGCCGCAGGTCATATATTCGTCGGCGATCGGGAGATAGGTTTTCGTGCCGGCGTAGAAATCGACGATGGTGGTATTCGCCTTACTGGACCCCGCATCGTTGTTGGAGTATTTCAGTTCTTCGTTCTCGATCGTCGCGTTGAAAAGCCGCGCGCCGGAAGTGGAAGTCGCCCAGGTCGACGAATCGTATTTCAGGACCATTTCGCCGTCCAGATAGACCGTGATGATATAGGTGTACTTAACGGCTGCGTTGACGATCGCCGCCTCCTGATGCACGCGGAAGCCGAGGCGGTGCCAACCGTATTCGCCGAGCGAAACGGTTTTCAGAGAGGGATTCTCCGCGATCGCCGCCGGCGTCGGGTAAATATACGTCGTACCGGTCCTCTCTTTGGCGACGATCTTGCCGGCGTTAACGCCCGTCAGATAAATATTGGCGATATCGGAACCGTCCCCGACGCCGATATCAAGAGCGGATCCCGCCCCGTCGGTAAGAGATTCGTTCCAGAGGATCGAAAATTCGATCAAAAGGTCGTTGCCGAGATTGCCGTTCGACGAATGAGGACGGAAATAACCGGTCCCGCGAATGTTCTTATACGTGTCGCTGACGTTCCAGTTTCCGCTGTCTTTGTCGCTCGCGTTATAAAAATCGACGTCCGCCTTCGCGTCTTCAAGTTCGCACACCTCGCACCCGGGGAAGAGCTGCGAGTCGTGTACGTGCTTCGCTGCAGAGCAAACGGTGATCGACGTTGCCTCGCCGTACCGGATCTCCCCGTCGTCGACGTACGGACGGACGTAGAGCGTGCCGTCAAAATACTCGTGCGGGATATCGGTCATTTTGACCGCGACCCACCAACGGTTTTCCCCCGCCGATTGAGGCGTTCCGTTCGCGATGATCGAATTGTAAACGGTGGTCGTCGCTTTCTTTCCGCAGCCGTAGCCGCCGACCGTCGGGAGTTGGTTCGTCTTGGAGAAGACGAAGCCGACCTCGTCGTAGGAAAGTGATCCGACCGTGAAAAGGAAGCGCAGATCGGTGTCTGCGTCGCCGGCAAGATCAAGCTCCGAAAGAGTCTGATAACTGAAATTCGCAATCTCGCCCGGTTCGTCGGCTTTTCCGCGAACGGTGAAAAGCAGGACGAGCGCGAGTGCGACGACCGCCGCCAGAATGAGGACGGAGGTCAAGGTTCGGGGTTTCACAAACGTTTTCTGCATAGCGTTTTCTCCTTGCGTATCTGATTGGTAACGCCAAAGACAGCCGAAGCGCCGTCCCGGCGGGAGCGGGATCGCCGCGGATCAGAGAGAGCCGAAATCAAAGGCGTCCCAGTCGCCTTCCCCGAGCGTGCCGCCCGAGGTGAGCAGAAGATCATAGCCGAGTCCGACGATCGTGATCTCTGCGGGTTCGTAAGTCTTTTTTTCTTTCATATCAATCGCCTTTCAAAGACCGATCCGCCTCCCGGTCCTTAACGGGTCGGGGGGCGGTTTCGGTTGTTATCGGGAGGATATCGGGGCTGCCGGATACGGGAATAGGAGGAAAACCGTACCGGTCAGCCCCCGCTTGTTACGTTGGATCAGTCGGCTTTCGCCCGGTAATACATCGCCGCGGGAGCGGTGACGTCGTCCGCCACGTCTTCGGTGCCGAGGTCGTCGAAGGTGAAGGTCGCCGCGTCGGGCGTCGCGACCGACTCGACCGACTGCACGAAGTCATGCCCGCAGGTCATATAGGTATCGGCGATCGCGCAGTAAACGTCGGAGCTGTTGTAGAAATCGTAGATCGCGATCTCGCCCCAGGAGTCCGGCGCGTCGTTGTCGGCGTAGACGAGATTCCCGTCCTCGATCGTCGCGGTGTAGAGCAGCACGCCCGTGTTGCCCGACGCCCACTTCGACAGATCGAACGCGAGGATCAGGTTGCCGTCGAGGTACGCCTCCCCCGTGTAGGTGTAGGCGATGGCGTCTTCAACGATCGCCGCCTCCTCGTGGATGCGGATGGCAACGCGGTGCCAGCCGTAGTTTCCGATGGAGGGATATTTCGCGTTCGGATCCGCCTCGATCGCGGCGGCGCTCGGGGTCGACAGGATCGCGCCTTTACCGTCGTTTCTGTCGCGGGCGGAGAACCCGCCGACGACCGTGCCGTAGCGGGCGTTGGCGTCAGAGGACAGTTTGACGTTCACAAAGTCGGAACCGTCGCCGACCGTGATATCGAAGCTCGCGCCCGGCAGGGTCGCCAGCGTGTCGTTGTAGAGGATCGAGAATTCGATCAGAAGATCGTTGCCGAGATTGCCGTTCGCTTCGGTCGGGTAGAAGTGGTCTTCCCCGCGGATCGCGGAGTAGAGCCGTTTGTCCACCTTGTTGCCGGAGG
>JAGCYR010000065.1 GCA_017960705.1 Clostridia bacterium
GAGCAGCCGCTTCACGGCGTAGGTGGTCGCGTCGGCGGATCTCTTGTCCGCGTCTTTGAAACTCTTTTCCACGCCGTTGAAGGCGAACGCCACCTTTTCGTAAGCGGTTTCGGGAAGTTTGTCCTTCTTCTTTCCGCAAGCGGAGAGGGCGAGGACTGCCGAGAGGATCAGGATTGCCGAGAGGATCAGGAGCAAAAACTTTTTCATAATCTCACCTCGTTTTTGTCGTACGGCGCCTTTTCAAACTCCGGGAAAAGGCGGGACGAATGAATAGCCATCCGCTCTTATCATACATTCTTTTGATAAAAAAGTCAACTTATCAAAGAAAAATATAAAAAAAGGGCGTTCCCCTCTTGCAAAACGAAACGCGTTCGGTTATAATAATAAAGTTAAAAAACGGCGTCGGAAGAAGGGCGCCGAGACCTACGAAAAGGACGGCAGAATATGAAGCGGACAGACCTTCGCAACGTTGCGATCATCGCGCACGTTGACCACGGAAAGACCACGCTCGTCGACGAGATGCTCCGGCAGGGCGGCGTGTACCGCGAGAATCAGGCGGTGACCGAGCGCGTGATGGACTCGGGCGATATCGAGCGCGAGCGCGGCATCACGATCCTGGCGAAGAACACCGCCGTTCACTACAACGGCGTGAAGATCAATATCGTCGACACCCCGGGTCACGCCGATTTCGGCGGCGAGGTCGAACGCATCCTGAAGATGGTGAACGGCGTTATCCTGCTTGTCGACGCCGCCGAGGGACCGATGCCCCAGACCCGTTTCGTGCTTGAGCGCGCTCTCGCTCTGAACCACCGCGTGATCGTGGTCGTCAACAAGATCGACCGTCCCGACGCCCGCCTCGACGAGATCGAGGACGAGGTGCTGGAGCTTCTGATGGAGCTGGACGCCACCGACGAACAGCTCGACTCCCCGATCCTCTACTGCTCGGGCAGAGCCGGGACCGCCAGCTTCGACGCGCACACCCCGGGCACCGATCTGCGCCCGCTGTTCGATACCATCCTCGACTATATCCCCGCCCCCGAGGGGGACGAGAACGGGGAACTGCAGCTGCTGGTCTCCTCAATCGACTATAACAACTTCGTCGGTCGGATCGGGATCGGTCGGATCGAGCGCGGCACCCTGAAGCAGAATCAGGACGTGATGATCACGAACTACCACTCCGACGAGGCGCCCCGCCGCGCCCGCATCGTCTCGATGTACCAGTTCGACGGGCTGAACCGCGTCGCGGTTGAGAAGGCGACCGTCGGCGACATCGTCTGCTTCTCGGGCGCCGAGAACATCACGATCGGCGATACCGTAACTTCGCTCACCTGCGTCGAACCGCTTGAATTCGTCAAGGTCAGCGAGCCGACGCTGGAAATGACCTTCTCGGTCAACGACAGCCCCTTCGCCGGGCGCGAGGGCAAATACGTCACCTCCCGTCACCTCCGCGAACGGCTCTACCGCGAACTTCTGAAAGACGTGTCTCTCCGCGTCACCGACGGCGAGACCACCGACACCTTCCGGGTCGCGGGGCGCGGCGAGATGCACCTCTCCATCCTGATCGAGACCATGCGCCGCGAGGGCTACGAACTCGCCTGTTCGAATCCGCGCGTTCTGATGAAGGAGATCGACGGCGTCAAGTGCGAACCCATCGAGCGGGTCACGATCGACGTCCCCGAGGAATATATGGGGACGGTGATGGAACGGCTGGGCTCCCGCAAGGGCGAGCTGGTCGATATGCAGCTGCGCGGCACGCGCCAGAAACTCACCTACCTGATCCCGACGCGGTGTCTCTTCGGCTACCGTTCGGAGTTTATGACCGCCACCCGCGGAGAGGGCATCATCAACGCGGTGTTCGAGACCTACGCCCCCTACAAAGGAGAGGTCACTATGCGCTACACCGGCTCCCTCGTCGCGAGCGAGGCGGGCGAGGCGACCAGCTACGGGCTCTACTACTCGCAGGAGCGCGGACCGCTCTTTATCGGCGTGCAGACCCCCGTCTACGAGGGGATGATCGTCGGGGAGAATCCCAAGATGGGCGATATCGAGGTCAACGTCTGCAAGAAGAAGCACCTGACCGCCATCCGCTCGACCGGCGCCGACGAAGCCCTGACGCTGGTCACCCCGCGGCAGATGGGGCTGGAGGAAGCCATCGAGTTCATCGCGGACGACGAACTGATCGAGGTCACGCCGAAGAACATCCGCCTCCGCAAGACCATCCTCGACACCCCGTTGCGCAAGAAGGCGCAAGCCGCCAAGCGCAACGCGGCGAAGTGACGACGCGCGTATGCACGCACAGACCGGAAAACGAATGGATGATTATTGATTGTCCGTTAAAGCTTTCTGCTCTGTGAAAACTCCTTGCATTGATAAACGCAAATTAAGGTTGAAAACCTCCCGCGGAGCCGCGGGAGGTTTTCTTCGTTTTTATTCCAATTCGTTTTCCTCTCCCCGTTCTCGACCTCTTGACGTACGGGCGTACGCCGTCGGGTCGAGAACGGGGATTCTGCACGCACCTCCGCGCGTCTGATAACTTGAGCTGGCGCAATTAGGGTCAAGGGGAC
>JAGCYR010000066.1 GCA_017960705.1 Clostridia bacterium
ACTACCAAAGGTAACATCACGTTGCGAAGCAACACTTCACTACAACAAAAGAGCTGCCCGCGGGCAGCTCTTTTGTTGTAGTGAAGTGTTGCTTCGCAACGTGATGTTACCTTTGGTAGTGATGTGCGCTTCGCGCGTGAAATGCCGCGGGGGACCCCCTGCCCCCTAAGCGCGGCGTGATGGTTACATTTATAACCTGATTGTGCCGATTGCTCCGCCCCGACTATAGGAGACGCCGAAATTCCAATCAAATAAAGAAACCCGCTCGCGTTTGCGAGCGGGTTTCAACGTCAGATGCGTTTTGCTATGCGAGGATATCAAACAGAGTGAAAAGCTTTAACGAATCATAAAGATTCCATTCGTTTTTCGATCTGCGCTGAAATCCGCGCGGCGTCCCCTTGACCCTAATTGCGCCAGCTCAAGTTATCAGACGCGCTGAGGTGCGTGCAGAATCCCCGTTCTCGACCCGAAGCCGTATACATATACCGCGAGAGGTCGAGAACGGGGAAAGGAAAACGAATTCAAACAAAAAAGAAGAAAACCTCCCGCGGTTCCGCGGGAGGTTTTCAACCTTAAAATGCGTTTCACAATGAGGGATAATCGCACAGAGAAGAATGCTTTAACGGACAATCAATAATTATCCATTCGTTTTCCGGTCTGTGCGTGCATCCGCGCGTCGTCAAGGTACCAGGTTGCCGAAGTCGTAGGAAGGCCACTCGTCCTCCGACAGACTCGGGTCGATCAACATATCCGGCGTCGCTCCCGGCGTCAGGGTGATCTCGGTTCCCGCAGGCGCGGAGAAGACGAGGAGCCCGCCGTCGGAGGTCGCTGCGTCGTAGCTGACGGTTTTGCCGCCCGCGGTGACCAGCCAAGTGCCCGCGGCGACGCCCGAAACGTAGTAGTTCAGGTAGCCCTCGCCGGTCGCGGTGAAGCTGAAGGCGGTCGTTCTTCTGGTCGCGGAGGTGACGAAGACCGCCGCGGTATTGCCGAGCACGGCGCCCTTGACGACCGAGGTCGAGATCGACGACGCGACGAGATTCCGGTCGCTGTCGGTATCGCAGACGTACATCACGTTCAGAAGCTGGTCGGTCGCGTTGCCGGTCGCGGGTTTGATCTCGACGCGACCCCAGAAACCGTCGTTACCCGAATTGGGGGGAACCAACTGGTCGCCGTTGACCACATAGTTGCTCGAACGATCCGCGTCGTATACTTCTTTATCTTCCACGATCTTAGTCACGGTGCCGCCGACCTTCGAGATCGTGACGTTGTTGCCGATCACGTTCTGCAGGACCAGCTTGCCGTTACCGTTCACGACGCTGACGCGGTTGCCCTCGATCGTCGGTTCGGTCGCGGTATGAAGCAGGAAGGTCTTCTGGAAGTTCGCGCTCTTCGCCGTGATGTTGTCGAAAACGAAGAAGAACATCGGCGTCGCGGCGTAGCCCGTATCGTAGACAGCGAGCATCCGGCGCGTGACCTCGGTCGCGACCGAACTGTCGTAGGCGGAAGCGATATTGCCGGCGATGTAGGCGTAGGTCGGCGTGGTCTCTGCCCGGTCGGCGTAGGCGTATTCGTAGCCCGTCACGTCGCCCATCTTGTAGGTGTCTTTCTGCCAGTTCGTGTAACTGCCCGGTTCGCTCCGGCGCTTCTGACCGCCGCTGTAATAGCCGCCGTCGCTATAACGGAGCGAGGAGTTGTAGATCAGGAGACTGTTGTGCGCTATGGTCGCCTGATGATAGTAGTAGTGATGATCGTTCCCGTAGTTGCTGTAAACGCCCGAATCGACCGCCAGCCGCGCACGGTAATAGATCTGGAACTGTCCCGAGTCGTAATGCTCGTGGTTGGCGGTGGTGCGGACGCCGATCTTCATCAGGACCAACGCCTGACTCGTCCCCCAATTGTTGCGGGCGATGATCTGCCCGAGCCAGCCGCCGTTGTAGACGATCAGATCCATATCCTCGTGGCGGTCAGCCGCCGCTTCCAGTCCGGACGAGGAGCAGATCAGGTATTCCGCGACGGTGTTGGTGACGGTGAAATTGGTGTCGAAACTCGAATACCCTTTCCCGAAGTATTCGAACTGCGCGCGCATGGTCGCGTCGTCAAAGAGGTAGGACGAGATCATCGCGACGCGGCTGTAATTGATGAATTCGCCGTAGGTGACCTGGTCGTCGCCGGAAGCAAGCCCGTACGTTTTGCCGTTTTGTTTTCTCCATTCATGGGAGAAGATCGTGCGGGCGACCTGCTTCATATTCGCTTCGCTCTCGTAGGGGATCGAGCCGGTCATCGCCTTGATCAGCCACGCCGAATAGAGGTCGGACGTATAACGGATGCGGACGTAGAGCGACGTGCCCTGCGGGTACATCCCCGCCTCGTAGAACTCGTTGCGGACGGGAACGAACTCATTATAGAACCGATAGCCGATATAGTTCCACCAGCCGGGATAATCGTCGTAGATCGCGATGGCGAACGACAGATAGTCGCGCAGGATCTGGAACTCGCATCCGTGTCCCGAGACCGCGTTCTGTCCGGACGGAGGGAAGCCGACCTCCATCTTATTCCCGTCGCAGCACTTTTTCTGCACGGCGAACACGATCTGCTGTTTGTCGGTCTGGGTCATCAGGTCGTAGCACCAGTCGTAAACGCACGCCGCGATATACATGATGTGACCGTAGGTACGGCAGGGGTCGCCCGTGAGTTCCTGGAAATCCATCCGCTTCAGGTACTCTTTCAACGCGCGGATCGCCATATACCCGTTTACCTTGTTCCCCGTCAGCTGGTAATCGAGGGCGAGCATCTGCAGTTTGGAGAGCATACTCGCGCTGAAGTTGTGGAATCCGTTATCGCGCTTCTCGGCGGGGTCGAGTTCGCCCCACGTGGGATCGTCGTAGACCGCGACGTAGTAATCCGTCTTTGCGGCGTCGGTCGCGTTCTCAAGCGCGGTCCGGATGCCGGGGATATCGTTTTCGTTAAAGAGGACGCGCGGGTGCTGTCCCACGGTAGGGTTGACTTCGAGATAGTTGAAAGTCGTCCCTTTTCCGAGGTTGGTCGTGATGCTGCCGGTGCCGAAATTGGAGTTCGTGTATTGCGCCGCCGCGTTCTGCCAGTACGCGACATCGGCATTGTAAGCGTCGAGGTCGACCGCCGTCACAACGTCCCCGCATCTGTCGCAGACAGCCGCCTGCCGTCCGGGATCGACCGCCGTCGGAGCGGCGAAAATCTGCCCGTAATCGTGGAGGTTGTCGTGTCCGAACGCGCCGCAGGTCGTCAGATCGCTCGCGTCAAGATAACGGATACCCTGCCCGTCCTGAACGAACGGACGGACGTAGATTTTGGTTCCGAAATCGGCGTTCGGGATGTCGGACAGCTTGACCGCCACCCAATAGCGCCCCGTCCCCGCCGCGATCAGTTCGCCGTTCGCGCGCACCTTCGAGTGGACGTTCGTGGTCTCGTAGGTCGAGCAGCCGTCCCCCCCGACCGTCGGATTCTCGTTCGTCTTTGAGAACACGAAGCCGACGCGGGTATAGTCGAGCGAACCGATCGTAAACAGGAACCGCAGATCGGTATTCTCCGACGCGAGCGAGTCCCCGACGATGGTCTGATAGCTGAAGCTCTGCATCTCCGCGACGGGTTCCACGGCGGATCCGGGAAGCGTGAAGAGCAGCACCAGCGCGACCGCCAGCACCGCCGTCACGATCAGAGCGGACGCGATCACCTTTGCTTTTTTGGAAGCGTTCTCCATAGTCGTCTCCTTTACGGGTTTTCTCCGGAACGGAAGTAAATATAATGTAGACTTTAATTATACAGGATAAAAAGTCAAATTGCAAGTGTTTTTCTCTTACGAAAGCAAAAAAATGAAGAAAAACAACAAAAAGAGGCACTGAGGCGGCGTAAAATATCTTGCAGTTTTGCAAGAAAAGAAACGTAGAAAACGAAGGCGCTGCGTCTTCATCGGCAAATCGACCGTTGCCCCTTCCGTCACTTCAAGCCGCGCCGCCTCCCCCGCAGGGGAGGCAACGGGAGCGAGCGAGTTCATTCAAACCACTCGGGGCGCTGCTTAACGGCGTCGCGGACGTTGCGGGGAAAGGAGATCTTTTTCGGGTAGCCCCAAACGTGAAAGAGTCCGCGCGGGGCGATCAGATCTCCGCTCTCGACCTTGCCCGCCGCGGCGCAGAGGACGGACAGCGACGCCTTTTCGGGCGAGTGGGTGAAAGGATAGAGCAGGGCGTGTCCCCATCTGCTCCACAGGGGGCGGGGTCCGGTCTTCTCTTTTGCGAGGAGGGGGGTTTTGGCGATCCCGGGATGCGCCGCGACGTAAAGCGGGGCGTCGGGGTTCGCGTCGGCGCTCTTTTTCAAAACGTAGCCCGAAAGGAGAAACTTGCTTCGGGCGTAGGCAAGATAGCCGCTCGGTTGGTCGTCGGAGACGGGGTCGGTCTTGACACTTCCCTTCTTGTCGACCAGACTGGTGACGAACACGGCGCGCCCGTCGGGGGAGAGCAGCTTTTCGGTTTGCTTTGCGAACGCGACCGTCCCGACGAAATTGATCCCGACCGTCGCGGGAAGCCCGTCGGGGGTGCGGGTCATTTTCGGATAATAGACGCCGGCGCAGTGAACGAACACGTCGAGTTGCGGGGCGATCAAAGCGAGCCGTTCGGCAAACTCCGTGATCGAGTCGCGGCGGGAGAGATCGAGGGGCAAAAGGTCGAGCGAGCCGTCCGGGAACTCTTTCAGCAGACGGGCGAGCGCCTCCCTTCCCTTGTTCTCGTCGCGGCAGGCGAGGATCACGCGGGCGTGAAGCGAGAGCAGCCCCCGCGCCGTCTCGAAGCCCAGCCCG
>JAGCYR010000067.1 GCA_017960705.1 Clostridia bacterium
ACGACGCAGATGTTCTTCGACAATTCCGTGCTCTACAGCTTCCTGTACCGGGCGATGGCGCGCGGGATCGAGGTGCCGGTGATCGCGGGGATCATGCCGGTCACCAACGGCAAAATGATCGCCCGCGCCTGCGCACTCTCGGGCGCGACCCTGCCCAACCGCTTCCGTCGGATCGTCGACCGCTACGGTGAGGACCCCGACGCGATGAAGCAGGCGGGGATCGCCTATGCCACCGAACAGATCGTCGATCTTTTGGCGAACGGCGTACGCGGCGTCCACGTCTATACCATGAACAAACCCGACGTCGCGAAGGCGATCGCGGATAACCTCTCCCGCCTGATCGCGGGGGACGGCAAGAACTGACACGGATGGGATCACAGCCCAAGAAAGGAGAAAACCCCATGCGGTTTCGTGAATTGATCGGTACCCGGCGCCTGTTTTTCGACGGCGCGATGGGGACCATGCTCCAATCCGCCGGGATGCCCGAGGGGATCGTACCGGAGCGTTTCGGCTACGATCGCCCCGAGGTCGTGAAGGGTATCCACGCGGCGTATCTTGCGGCGGGATGCAATATCCTTAAAACCAATACCTTCGGCGCGAACCGTCTGAAGCTCGCCCCGGTCGGTCTTTCGGTCGGCGAAACGGTCAAGGCGGCGGTCAAGTGCGCCCGCTCCGCCGGAGAAGGCGAGTTCTTCGTCGCGCTCGATATCGGTCCGACCGGCAAACTGCTCGAGCCGCTCGGCGACCTCTCTTTTGACGACGCCTACGCCCTTTTCGCCGAGCAGATCAAAGCCGGGGTCGAAGCCGGCGCCGACCTGGTCCTTGCCGAGACCTTTTCGCTCCCCTACGAAGCGAAGGCGCTGATCCTCGCCGCCAAAGAAAACTCCGATCTGCCCCTCTTCCTCTCGGTGACCGCCGACGAAAAAGGGCGGATGCTGACCGGGCTCCCGGTCGAGGCGATGGCGGCGCTCGCCGAAGGGATGGGCGTCGACGCATTCGGGCTGAACTGCTCGGTCGGACCCGACGAGATGGCGAAGGCCGCGGAACGAATCGCTGCGGCGACCTCTCTCCCGCTCTTCTTCAACCCCAACGCGGGGCTCCCGAAGATGAGCGAGGACGGCACGGCGACCTACGACCTTCTCCCCGCCGGATACGCGGAAGCGGTCGCGGGACTCGCGAGGTTCGCCCCGATCCTCGGCGGCTGCTGCGGCACCACGCCCGAACACCTTGCAAAAGTGGTCTCAAAATGCCGTGCTCTTCCCTTACCCGAAAAGCGCGACCCCACCGCCTGCCTGCTCTCGTCGGGCAGCCGCACGGTCGACCTGGCGGCGCGCCCGATCATCATCGGCGAACGCATCAACCCGACCGGCAAGCCCAAACTCAAAGAAGCGCTCCGCTCGTCCGACCTTGATTATCTCGTCGGCGAGGGCGTGCGGCAGGAGGACGAGGGCGCCGACGTGCTCGACCTCAACGTAGGGCTGCCCGGTATCGACGAGCCCGCAATGATGGTCAAGGCGGTGAACGAACTGCAGCGGTCGGTCACTCTGCCCCTCCAGATCGACTCCGCCGACCCGAGGGCGCTCGAAGCGGCGCTTCGCCGGGTCAACGGCAGACCGCTTCTGAACTCGGTCTCGGGCAAACGCGAAGTCATGGCGGCGGTCTTCCCCGTCGCGAAAAAATACGGCGCGGTCGTGGTCGCCCTGACCCTTGACGACGACGGGATCCCCGACACCGCCGAAGGACGGGTCGCCGTCGCCGACAAGATCCTTTTGGAAGCGCAGAAGTACGGCATCCCCGCCCGCGACCTGGTCTTCGACGCCCTGACCATGGCGGTCAGCGCGGGAGCCGATCCGCGCGCCACCCTCGACGCGCTGAAAACGCTGTCCGACCGGGGGCTGAAAACCGTCCTCGGCGTCTCGAACATCTCCTTCGGGCTGCCTGAAAGAGAGCATATCAACACGGCGTTCCTCTCCGCGGCGATCGGAGCGGGGCTGACGGCGGCGATCCTGAATCCCCACTCGACGGCGATGGTGGACGCCTTCCGCTCCTCGCTCGCCCTGTTCGGCGGCGATCCGCACTGTCTTGCCTATATCGAGCGTTTCGGCGTGAAAAAGGACGAAACCCCCGTCGAAAAGACGCCCTCCGGCACCACCCTGACCGACGCGGTCCTCCACGGGATGAAATCCACCGCCGCGACCCTCGCCCGCGAAGCCATCGCAGGCGGGACCGATCCGCTCGACCTGATCGGGTCGACCCTGATCCCCGCGCTCGATCGGGTCGGGGTGCTGTTCGAATCGGGCGCGGTCTTCCTCCCGCAGCTGCTTCTTTCCGCCGACGCGGCGGAGGCGGCGTTCGCCGTCGTGCGCGAAGCGCTGACCAAAAAGAGCGGCGAGCGCACCGCCCGCGGGACCATCGTGCTCGCGACCGTGAAGGGCGACATCCACGATATAGGCAAGAATATCGTCCGCGTGATGCTGGACAGCTACGGCTTCCGCGTGATCGACCTCGGGCGCGACGTCCCCGCTGAAGAGGTACTCGCCGCGGTCAAGCGCGAGAAAGTCTCGCTCGTCGGGCTCTCGGCGCTGATGACCACGACCGTCCCCTCGATGCGCGACACCATCGCCCTGCTTCGTTCCGAAGCCCCCGGCGTCCGCGTCATGGTCGGCGGCGCGGTGCTCACCGAATCCTGCGCCCGAGAGATCGGCGCAGACCGCTACTGCCCCGACGCGATGGCGTCGGTCCGGTATGCCGAGGAGGTTTTCGCCTGACCGTCCGACCGCCCTCAAAACAGAACGAAATACCGCCCCTCCGAACGGAGGGGCGGTTGCTATTGTTGATTG
>JAGCYR010000068.1 GCA_017960705.1 Clostridia bacterium
CCACCATCGTCAAGCGCAGCGCCAAGATCCTGAATATCAAGATCACCGACGACGGCGCGCTCGAGATCGCCTCCCGTTCCAGAGGCACGCCGCGTATCGCCAACCGTCTGCTCAAACGGACGCGCGACTTCGCTCTGGTGCGCGGGAACGGCTCGATCGACCTTCCAATGGCGAAAACGGCGCTCAAAATGCTGGAGATCGACGAACTGGGGCTTGACAACGCCGACCGCAAGATGCTCTCCGCCATCATCAACTACTACGACGGCGGACCCGTGGGGCTGGAGACCGTCTCCGCCACCATCGGCGAGGAATCGGTCACCATCGAGGACGTGTACGAGCCCTACCTGCTCCAGATCGGGTTCCTCTCCCGTACCCCGCGAGGGAGATGCGTCACGCGGCTCGCCTACGAACATCTCGGCATCCCCTACGGGGTCAGAAGAAAACCCGGCGACCAGATCCCGGGTCAGACCGACCTATTCTCCGACGAAAACTGAACTCCGTACGATAAAAAACCTCCCTGCCAAAACGGCGGGGAGGTTCTTTTTTCTTTGTCAGGCGCTCGCAGACGGTTCGGCGGGCGTGTCTTCGGGGTTCTTTTTCAGTTCCGAGCGTTCGAGTACGATCACGCACCCGAGGATCAGGACGATCCCCGCGATCGAGAATGCGTCGGGATCCTCCCCGAGCAGGGTGAAGCTGAAGATCGACGCCGAGAGCGGCTCGATGATCGACATTGCGGACGCCGTACCCGACGGCAGCGTTTTCAACGAGGAGTTGAACAAAAAGTACGGTAAAACGCAGGTACAGAAGCCGAGCCCGATAAGCAGCGGGATGGTCTGCAAGGGTTTTGCCGCGATATACGAGACGGCAAGATCCGGGCGCGACGGGATCAGGGCGATGATTGCCATAAACAGAAACGCGTACATCGTCGCCTTGATCGGCGATCCGCCCCGTCTGACCGAGAGCTTCGCCAAAATGTTGTAGATCGCGTACGAAACGCCCGAAAGAACGCCGATCAGGACCCCGGGGAGGTTGAACCGTCCCCCGCCGATGATCCCCGACGTCAGAATACAGCCGAAAAGGATCCCGGCGACCGACAGTCCCTTGATCCATCCGAGCCGCTCGTGAAAAACGAGGACCGAGAACAGAAGGATGTAGATCGGCGAGATATACATGAGAACGACCGCGGTCGAAACCGAGGTCATCTGCATCGACTGGAAATAGCAGAACGCCGTCCCGAAGAGCGTCGCGCCCATAAAGATATAGAGCAGCAGTTCTCGAAAGCCGTCGATCCTGAACTGTCTCCGATCAAAAAGCAGAGCAAAGCCCGCCATAACGAAGAATGAGATCACTCCGCGCACGGCGGTCATCTGCAGCGCGGTGAAGCCGTAGGGGGACAGGAAGTGGACGAA
Source organism: Clostridia bacterium (assembly GCA_017960705.1). Taxonomy (GTDB): domain Bacteria; phylum Bacillota; class Clostridia; order Oscillospirales; family CAG-272; genus UBA1740. Next base: position 1,410 of record JAGCYR010000068.1, read on the forward strand.
GATCCCCGACGTCCCCCAGAGCATACACGCGACGACAACGAATAAAAACGCTTTTTTCATGATCTCCGCCTGAGCGGACGTATTACCCCTTCAGAAGTTCCGAAAGGGTGTGATCGCCGAACGCCTTTTTCCAATCGGCGGCAAAGCCGGCGATCGAGGTGTCGGTCGAGGTGTGCGAGAGCAGTTTCTTCAAAACGTCGGCGGAGACAGTCGCTGCGCCCGAACCGGCGAGCGCGACGTCCAGCACCTCACGGGCGGTCTTGAAGGACGCGGCGAGGATGACGGTGTCGTAATCGCCGCAGTCGAGCACCTGCTGGATCTCGGCGACCACTCCGATCCCGTCCTCGCAGATGTTCTCAAGACGGCTGACGTACGGAGCGACGTAGGCGGCGCCCGCGGTCGCGGCAAGTAGCGCCTGACCCGCGCTGAAGACGGCGGTGACGGTCACCCCGATCCCCTCTTTTGCAAGAGCGGCGGTGGCGCGGAGCCCGACGTCGGTCGCGGGGATCTTGACGAAGGTGTTCTTGCCGAACGCTTTGACGATCGCCTTGGCTTCCGAAACGATCTTATCGAACTCGGTCTCGGTCACCTGGATATGCAGTTCCTTGTCCTCGCCGATGATCTCGCGGATGGTGTAGAGATGCTTGACGATATCGCCGCCCTCACGCGAGAGGATGGTCGGATTGGTCGTCACGCCCGAGATCGGATAATAAGTATTGAAATACTTAATATCGTCGAGATTCGCGGTATCAAGAATCAGTTTCATTTCTTCCCTCTTATCTCTTCAGCTGCAGGTCGTAGTGGAGGTCGTACGCCTTCTCCTCGTCGGTGAACTTGTGGAGGGTGTTGATGACCTCCCCGTTGTTCCACTTGCGGTCGCCGACGTCGTCGGAGGTACCCATAACGGTCACGTTGAGCTGACGGTGACGGGCGCGGACCTGGTCCCAGTCGATGAAGTAGACGTGCGCGAATTCGCCGCCGTCGAGTTCACCGTCCTTGATGGTCATGGTCTCGCTTCTGCCGAAGAAGACCGAGCGCAGATGCCCGTCGGTGTTCATGCTGGTAAAGTCGCCCGGCTCGTTGACGTATCTGCCGAACTGGGAATGGAGCGGACCGGGATGACGGTACTGATGCTCCTCCTTGAAATCGGGAACGAGCTTCCGCATGATGTCGAGCAGATCGTGCTGCAGATACTCGAGATCGAAGCTGTCGATGTCGTGCGAGCACTCCTGCACCATAACCGAGCAGGTGGTGTGGTGCGATGCGACGCAGACCGTCCCGTTCTTCACGCCCGACGCCTTGACGATCTCACGGATCTCCTTGGATACGTCGTGGAAGGTGGGGATCCAACCTCTCGACTGCAGTTCCAGTTCCTTCTGAAATACGATGAATTCCATTATTTTGGTCTCCTTTATGTTTTCTTTCTTTTTATTATCTTATTTGATGCCGTTCAGCCGTTTGCCGACGGCGCCGCCGGGATGGATCACGGCGAATTTCTCCTTGCCGAAGCCCGAAAGACCGATCACAGCCGTTTGGAGCGCGTCGAAAACCGCGCAGGTAACGGCGAAACTCGTGGTCCCCTGACAGTTGTCGGGGTCGCACTCGCGCGTCACCTTGATCGGGATCACGACGTCGGACTGTTCCGCGAGGGGGGACGAGAGGTTCTCGGTCACGCCGATCACCGTCACGCCCTTTTCGCGGGCGACCTTCACGATCGGAAAAAGCTCGTCGGTCTTCCCGCCGCGGGAGGTCCAGAGAAGAACGTCTCCCTTTTCAAGAAAGCCGAGCCCGCCGTGCACCGCCTCCGCCGGAGACAGGAACCGCGCCGGACGGTCGCAGCAACACATCAGGTGCGCGAAATGCCGCGCGGCGATGCCGCTGTGCCCGCAGCCGGTCGAAGCGATCCGGGGCGCTTTAGCGAGCAGTTCCGCCGCTCTCCCGAAGTTCTCCCGGTCGATGACCTTCGCCGTTTCAAGGATGGATTCGCTCTCGGTTTCAAACCCGGCGAGAGCTACGTCAAGGATCTGATCCTTCATTTCCCGTGTACCTCGTCCCAGGTCTTGCGGAGGGTCCAGAGCATTTCCTCCGCCGCAGCCTCGGGATCCTTCGCCTTCATGACGCCGCTGGTGCAGCCGGTCGCCTGAGCGCCCGCGCGAATGACGTTCGCCACGTCGTCGGGACCCGAGATGCCGGCGCCCTGCAGGACCATGATATCGGGATTGATGCGTTTGACCGCCTCGATGGTGTCGCGGACGTAACCCATATCGCTCGCAACGCCGGTCCCGATCAGTTCGGTCGGCTCCGCGACGATCAGATTCGGGGACATCAGGGCGACCTGCCGGATCTCCTCAACGCTGTCTGCGCAGACGATCGAGGCAAGTCCGACCTCGTCGGCGCGCGCGATGCTCTCGCGGATCTCGTCGAGGGTCAGTTTCTTCTCCGCGTGGTTCAGCATCACGCCGACGGCGCCCGCCGCCTTGATCGACTCGGGGAGGACCGAGCCAAGCCCACGCCCCGGACGGAGCGTGTCCATGTGCTGCGCGTAGACGTGGATATTTTCGGTGTTCTCCGCGATCAGACGGATATCGACGTACTGCGGCGTGACGATGACGTCAAGGTCGTACTTCCCCGCCACCTCGTCGATCTTCTTCGCGAGTTTGAGCATCCGCTCGCCCCACATAAAACATTTGGGTCCGATCTCGAAATAGGGGGCGCGGATCTTATAGTTCTTATACATTCTCGGTTCCTTTCGGTACTTGATTCATTTTCTCGTCAAGCGCGGCGAAACGAAGATACGCGTCCTCGTAGTCCGCGCCGGAGGGAACGTAGCGTTTGTCGGGCCGTACGAGTTTCCCCGCCGCGTCCGAAACCGACGGGAACGCGCCGACGCCGACGGCGGCGAACACCGCGCATCCGAGGCACGCCGTCTCGCTCTCGCTGACCGTGCGCAGGGTCTTTCCCGTTACGTCCGCCTTGATCTGCGCCCAGAGCGGGCTGGACGCGCCGCCGCCGGTGATGCGGATCTCACGGATCGAGTCCGCCCCGATGTAGGCGAGGTCCTCGCGGAGCAGGAACGCGATGGATTCCATAATCGCGCGGGCGAAATGACCTCTCGTGTGCGCGAGGGTCACGCCGGAGAATACCGCCGTCGCCTCGGGGTTGTACTTGGGCATCGTCGAGCCCGTGAAATACGGCAGAACGGTCATCCCGTCCGATCCCGCGGGGATCTTCTCGGCAAGCTCGTCAAGCTGACGGAACGAAAAGTTCTCGGAAAAGTTGTTCTTGAACCATTTGAGCGCCATACCCGCGGTGCTCGACCACAGGATCCGGCAGTATTTGCCCTCGATCGCGTGGAGGTGGCACGGAATGATGCTCGCGGGATCGTAGGGCGGGATCGAATCGGTCATCGCGCAGATCGCCATGATCGTCCCGGTCATCTCGCTGATCTCGCTCTCGTCGACCACGCCGCACCCGACCGTACCCGCGATCTGATCCAGCGCACCGGTCACGACCTTGATCCCATTGTATTCCCCGCAGACCGTCATACTCGGCAAAATCTTCGGGAAACGGGATTCGGGCAGCCCGATATAGTCGAGCATCTCGCGCCACCAGTCGCGCTTCGAGATATCGAAGTAGACCGACGAGGACTGGATGGTCGGCTCGGTCACGAAGTTGCCGGTCAGCCGGTAGAGGATCCAGTCTTCGAGCAGAAACACCTTTTCGATCTTTGAAAAGATCTCGGGGCGGTTTCGCTTGAACCAAAGCAGCTTGCACGCCGGCCACCCCGCGGTGATCTCGGGCTGACCCGTGACCTCGTACACGCGTTTCAGACCGAAGTCGCGCTTGACCTCCTCCGCCTCGCGCTCTGCTCTGTTATCGAGCCAGACGACGGCGGGATAAAGGGGTTTGCCCTCCCCGTCGCAGAGGATCATGGTCTCTCCCTGCGTGTCGACCGAGAGCGCGTCGGGCGTTCCGCACTCGTTCGAGAGTTCGGCGATCACCTTTTCGCACATTGTGATATAGGTCTCGGCGTCGAACTCGATCGTCCCGGTCATGGGATCTGTGTCGAGCGTGTAATCGACCGCACGGAACCCGAGCCGCTTCCCCGTTTCGTCGAAGATCGCGGCTTTGAGCGACGTCGTGCCGACGTCAAGTCCGAGAAAGGTCTTCATCTTATTCACGGATCAGAGCTCCACGACCTCGATCCCGAGGATGGCAGAGAGGTTGCGGATCGCCTGACGGTTGTCGCCGTAGGTGATGATGTAGTGCTGGCAGGCGACGTTCTCGGCGAAGCGTTCGACGTCGGGGATCTTGATCTCAAGCGCGGAGAGCTGCGGCGCGGGCTGATCCCAGCCGCACTCCTCCCACTTCGGAGGATTCTTGCCGTCGCCGAGGATGATCTGCATGGTGTACTTGCCGTCCTTGAAGGTCAGGCGCGACATCGTGACCGTCCCGGTCTTGACCTTCGAGACGTTCAGGATGCCCTGATCGAGCAGACCGAAGGCGGCGGGAAGCACCGTGTAGGTATGGCC
>JAGCYR010000069.1 GCA_017960705.1 Clostridia bacterium
AGCCGGCTCCGCCGAGGCGACCTACTTCCTCCAGGTCTGGGTCTACATCGACGGCACGCTCGTCCTTCACAACTCGGGTAACGATCACACGTGGGGCAACGACGGTTCCGACCGCAAGCTCTTCTCCGCCGCGTACGACGGAGAGGGCGGGATCAAATACACGGAAAACGACGCTCTCTATCTGCACGGCGCGTTCCTCGATTCGGTCAGGACGAACCAAGACACCAAGAGTTATTTCGAGATCGCTGACTACTCCGCGATCATCGGTCACGACTTCGTTCAGGACGTCTGCAAGGTGTATAACCCCGTCGAGACCCAAATGGACGTTGAAGAGGGCGTTTCCGTCCCCACGACCATGTGGTACACGCTGAAGCACGTCCACGTCCCTGCGGAAGAGTTCACGATCGATCTCGAGCCGAACTGCACGACGCCGGGATCGAAATCCCATCACTGCACGATCTGCGGTATCATCATCGAGGATACGATCACCCCGATCGAACCGACCGCCGCCGACGGACACACCCCGGCGGAGAATTACACGGTCGACGCCGAGCCGACCTGTATCGCTCTCGGCTCCAGATCCAAACACTGCACGGTCTGCGGTGAGATCATTCCCGAAACCGTCGAGCCGATCGATATGGTCGCCCACACTCCTGCAAGCGATTATACGGTCGACCTCGCGCCGACCTGCTCTGCCGTCGGCTCCAAGTCCAAGCACTGCACGGTCTGTGACGCGATCCTTGCGGATACGGTCGAAGAAATCGAGATCGATCCCACGGCTCATAGCATTCCCGAAGGCACGATCACGGTCACCCCGACCCTTCTTGCCGACGGTAAGAAAGCCGGCGAATGCGAGCTCTGCCACAACGCGGCGGAAGTCTCGGTCACCTACGAGCCGCCGATCCTCGTGATGCGCGACAATACCAACCCGAGCTATTCGGCGGGATCCAAGACGCTCGGCGCCATCCGCGGAGAAAACCATTACTACGAAGCGGGTAACGACCTCCTGATCGAGTACTCGATCCTCTGGAACGATATGTTCCTGAATCTCCGCCAGAACACGAGCACGATCGCCGCCGTCGAAACCAGACTTTCCAAAAACGAAGCCGGAACGACCAACCCCCACACCATTCTTCGTCTGAATCTCGACGACGACAGCCGGTCCGAGTGGGTCTACTGCATGTACGCGGGCGGGTTTGAGGTCGGCGCGTGGGGCACGGGCGACAGCGAGCTCGACAACCCGTATCCGAGATTTGACCAAAAGGTCGCGGACGTGACCGCCTACCCGAATATCGGCGGCGCGAACGCGGGCGACGGCGAACCGCTCGGCGATACGCAGTGGGGCTGGCACCGCGTCAGCATCCGCTACCGTCAGGAGCTGACCAACGCCGACGCGGTCAAAGCGGACGAAGCCGCGACCTACAAACTCACGATGTGGGTCTACGTAGACGGCGTCCTTATCCTGCACTTCTCCGCTCCGGATCACATGAGAGACGGCGTATCCTACAAGCTCTTCACGGCGGCGTCCGACGGAGAGGGCGGCATCGCCTACGTTGAGAACGACGCTCTGTATCTGAACGGCGCAATACTCCCCGCGACCAGACTCGAGAACGAAAAAGGAACGGGCTACTCCTCGATCGCGGACTACTCCGTGACCGTCGGCACCGATTTCGTTCAGAACGTCAAGAAAGTGACCAATCCCACCGAAACGACGTGGGAGATCGCTTCGGGCGTTTTCGTCCCCTCGACGATGTGGTACGAACTCGCCGACTGATCTTAAACGCATCCCTCTTCGGGCGCACGGCTTTCCGTGCGCCCGTTTCATACTTCCCTCTTGCGATTTGCCGCGGGATGGTGTATAATGGTTACGAATCCAACGCTTGCGCGAAAGAGAGGCAAACCATGCGCAAAACCGTCGTCGTTTTCGATCTCTGGGAGACCCTTTTCACGAGCGATTTTTACGATTTCGAGAAGGGGCTCCGCTATCTCTACGACGGCTTCTTGTCGGAGAGATGCTCGTACGAAGAATTCAAAACGGAGTTCTATCGGATCTTTCGGTCTCTGTTCCGGATACAGGAATCGGGTCCGACGGAAGTGTGCCTGATCCGGGAGGTGATCCCCCCGCTGCTCGAAAAATACGGGCTCGAAATGCCGGTGGACGACGCGGAGCTTGAATATATGATCTTAACGAGTATGCAGAAGTACTCCGTCTCGCAGGACGTGCGGGACGTGCTGGAGCGGCTTGCGGTTGCGGGCGTAAAAACGGCGATCTTATCCAACGGTCTTTTCCGCGGGTCGCTCGTGGAGCGGCTGCTTTCGGAATCGGGGATCCGTCACTATTTCGAGCGGGTCTTTTCCAGCGCCGATTACGGGGTGAAAAAACCGGGCAAAGGGTTCTTCGAGATCGCTTTGAAGCAGATCCGGGAGGATCATCCCGGCATCCGAGACGACGAGATCCTTTACGTCGGGAACGATTACAACGACGACGTGCGCGGCGGAACGGGTGCGGGGATCGAAACCGTCTGGCTGAACGTCGCGAACGAAAAAAACGACGACGGGATCGCGTGTCACGAGATCGACGATATTACGAAAGTATTGGAGTTCGTATAATTATACGGTGTCATCTTGCCGAAAGAGCCGTTCCGACCGTTCAAAGGAGCACGAAATGAGCAAACTCCGTTTTATCGCCTATTGCGTGATGATTTCATTCTTCCTCGCCGTTTGCATTTTCGGCGTGGTGATCTTTTCGGTGAAGAAAACGCCGGATTTCGAAGAACTCAAAACCGAAGAATGTACGTTCGTCAAGCAGAAGTATTATCCCCGGTGGTCGGAGATCTTAGACATCGAGAGCCGGTACGATATCTACGTTGAAGAACGTGAAAAACCCTTTGTAATTTCCTCGATCGTGTTCGAAAAAATCGACGAAGAGGCGCTCGAATCTCTCCAACCGGGAGACGCAATCTCGATCACTTTTGAAGAAAAAGCGAGCCGTCCTTACGTTTACACGTTAAAAAGCGGCGAGAAAACCGTCTTCTCCTACGAAGATTACGCAGAGGCGGAGAGCAAAAACACAATCGGCTTGCAGATCATTTTTTCGGTTCTGTCGTTCTTCTTCGCCGCGTCACTTGCAGC
>JAGCYR010000070.1 GCA_017960705.1 Clostridia bacterium
GCGAGGGTGGGGTCGGGCTTGATCGCCGCCATCGAGCAGGTGTTGACGATCCGACCGCCGCGTTTGAGGTAGGGGATGACCGCCTGCATGCAGAGGAAAACGCCCTTCATATTGACGTCGACGTTGAAGTCCCACTCCTTCTCGGAGAGTTTTTCAAAGGGAGCCATCGAGGACACGCCCGCGTTGCAGCAGACGATATCCAGCCGACCGTATTTCTTCTGCACCTCTGCGAGCACCGCTTCGATCTCGGCTTTGTTCGTGACGTCGAGTTTGAAAGAGGAGTGCGCGGGGTTCCCGGGGTAGGTTTCGAGCGACGTGACGGTAACTGCAGCCGCCTCCGCGTTGATATCGGTCGCGACCACGACGGCGCCCATTTTCGCCAGCCGCTGCGCAATCGCGGCGCCCATATTCGGCGCGTGTTCGCCCTGCTGTTTCGGGTCGCATCCGACGCCGTAGCCCGCGCCGGTGATGAAAGCAACTTTTCCAAGGATCGAGGTTTCCATATCCTGTTCCTCCAATGATTGATTCGGGCGGGAGACGGTTCGCCCCCCCTTCCCCGATTTCCATTCTATCACCCTTTGCCCGACAATGCAAGAAATGTGCGATATTTTGAAAAACGAACATTAAACGAACACAATTTTGCAAAAAATATACGAATAGCGGTTGCATTCCTGTTCGATTCGTGTTATAATCGGACGTGAAAGTGAGGCGAGAAACGATGGAACTGAACGAACGGCAGCGGGCGATCCTTCTGAAGCTGGACGAGACGGGCAGAGTGCGGGTCTCTTCGCTCTCGAATGAGCTCTTTTTCAGCGAAATGACCATCCGGCGCGACCTTGAAAAACTCGAAAAAGCGGGACTGCTCAAACGGACCCACGGCGGCGCGATCGAGCACATGTCGGGGCTGGAATACCCGGTCAATCTGCGTTCCGAGATCAATAAGGAACAGAAAAAGCACCTCGCCGCGCAGGCGAAGCGCTTTCTGTCCGACGGACAGCTGATCTTTTTCAACAGTTCGTCGACCCTCGCGTACATCCTTCCCTATCTTGCCGACTACAAGAATATCCGGGTCGTGACCAATTCGGTCTACCTGCTTTCTCTGCTCGCGCAGATGCACGTCCCCGTATCCGTCACGGGCGGGCGGTACGACGAACACGAACAGTCGCTCTCGGGGCGGCAGGCGGAGGCGTTCCTCTCGGAGATCAATCCCGATATCGCGTTTCTGTCCTGCGAGGCGCTCTCGGACGACGGGCGGGTGACCGACAGCGACGAGGACCTTGCGGAGATCGCGAAGATCGCGGTCAAGAAGTCGCGGGTCTCGGTGATGCTGATGGATCGCTCGAAGATCGGAACCACCTGCGCGTACGACGTCTGCACGACCGATCAGCTCGACGGAGTGATTCTCGTTTAGTGCGGCGCGATAGTGCGGCTCGATAGTGCGTCGGCACATCATTGCGCAAGCACATCATTGAAACGGAACAGCGCGGGCGCTGTTCCGTTTCACGTATTCAGTTTACCGTGACGAGAGAGGATTCGTCAAGGCTGAAGCTCGCCGTGCCGGGGACGCCGTCTCTCAAGTAGGAGACCGTGACGGTTTCGCCCACGCGGCAGGTCAGCATAATGTCGACGGCGATATAGCTGCGGTCGATCGTGTACGTTTGGTCGCCGATCGTGATGGCGGTGATGACGTCGCCGGTTTTTAAGACGCCGTCGGCGGGTTTCCCGCTCTGGATGCCGGTCAGATACACGGTCTCGCGGATGCGGGCGGTCCCGGTCTCGGGATCGAAGTACGCCGCGGAACCCGACACGCCGAGCGTGATGCCGAGCATACATTTCTTCGGGCTCGTGACCGTTTCGCCGTCGCAGGTCTCGATGATGTTGTCGGCGACGTAGGTCGCGATGTTCGAGGGGATGGCGTAGCCGATGTTCTCGACCGAGCTGGACGAGACCTTTGCGTTGACGATGCCGATCAGCCGCCCGTCCTCACCGAAGAGCCCGCCGCCGCTGTTCCCCGAGTTGATCGCGGAATCGACGCGGAGCAGACGGTAGGAGACGATCGAGACGTTGTCGCACGCCTGCATCTGGATATACTCGGAATCGACCGAAACGACGCCGCGCGTGACCGAGATCCCCTCGCCCTCCGCGTTGCCGATCGCGATGGCGGTATCGCCGACGGTGAGCAGATTCGAGTCCGCGACCGTGACGGCGAGCGCCGAGCTGTTTTTCAGGACCTCGCTGCCCGTGACCTTCAGGATCGCGATATCGTAGTTCATCGAGCCGCCGACGTAGGTCGCGCCTATGGCGTAGCGCTCGCTCTCGCTGCCGTAGAGATAAACCTTGATCTCGTCGCTGATCTTATCCTCCGTGAGCGAGGCGTAGTAATAGACGACGTGGTAGTTGGTGATGATATAGGCGTCGCCGGTCTCCTTGTTCATCCGGTAGATCACGCCCGAGCCAGACTGGGTCGCGGTCTTTGTCGACGTGCCGCCCCCGCCCATTCCGAACCAGCCGCCGTACGACGTTACCTGATACTCAAAGGTGCAGGTGACGCTGACGCTGGCGAGCAGAGAGCTGCTGAGTTTTGCCGACGCGGGCGTGACCCCGGCTTGGGCGAGATCGCCGTCGTCGTAGGAGAGATATTCCTTCAAAAAGGAGAGCAGATCGCCCTCGTAGCCCGCCTCTTTCGCCGCGGCGTAGACGGCGGAAAGCGTAAGGTCGTCGCCTTTCAGCGATTCGAGCCACGAGCTTTCGTCGCCCGTGTACCCGTTCTCCACCGCGATCTCGTACGCCGAAAGACCGCCCTTGCTCTCCCCGCCGGGGAGGGTGCAGGACGCAAGCGACAGAAGAAGCAGAAGCGGCAGAAGAAAAGCCAAAACCTTTTTCATCTTAAAATCCGTCCTTTTCTCAAACAGATCCGGGAGTTCCCGGTCTTTTCCGTATTCTATTGTAGCATTGAGATAATACGAAACTGAAACGAGAAATTGATGATTCCGTGAACAAAACAAAAACTTTTTTATTAAATAGGAAGATTGATTTGTCGGAAACGCTTTACATTTGGTTTCGCTTTTGGTATAATAGAGACGGAAAATATCGGAATCGGCGACAAAACGAAAAGGAGATCACCGTATGGCGAGCGAAAAGAACGCGGGACGGCAATTCCAATTTGAAATGACGGTACGGCACGGGGAGGGACGGCTGATCCCCGCCTTCATCCGCGAGGGATGGATGTCGTTTCTCGGGGTACTGTCGGGAAAAGTGCGGATCCAGGCGGGGCTCTTCTCCCGCGAAGCGTCGGAGGGCGAGATCCTGTTCGTCGCTCCCTCGCGGCTCCTGTTCTGCGAGACGGTCGACGGACCCGCCGAGATCCGGCTGATGAGCTTTCACGAATCGATTTTGTCGCAGAATATGGACACGATCGAGACCGAGCTGCTCTATATGCTGACGGTGCAGGCGAAAAATCTGCTCTTTACCTTCAACGCGGAGCATCCCCTGCACGCGAAGCTGACTTCCCTGATGGACGCGGCGCAGGACGAATTTGAGGCGCACCAGGTCTGCTACGCCATGCCCATCCGCGCCAACCTCTACCTAATGATGACCGAGCTTCTCCGTCACTACGGCGGAGAGAAGCGCGGGGACGATCGGATGGTCTACCACAACGTGATGCGGATGAAGCCGGTGCTCGACCGGATCGAGTCCGACTACGCCGGCAAAATGACCATCCCCTCGCTCGCCGCCGAGCTCTGCCTGACCCCCGACCACTTCACGCGCATCTTCCGCGAGGGCGTCGGCGTCCCGCCGGTCGAGTATATCAACCGCGTCCGGCTTCACCACGCGCTGGTCCTGCTCGCCGAAACCACGCTCCCCGTCTCCGACGTCGCGGAGAGATCCGGCTTCTTCAGTATGCAGTACTTTTACCGCATCTTCCGCGAAACCCTCGGCAATTCCCCGCTGTCGTTCAGAAATCTGCTTTCACCGAAAGAATAATGACGTGAGCGCGAAGCGACGGAAGGGGCGAGCAAACGGTCTGTTTCTCTCTACGTGCCCCCTCCGTCCCGGCAAGCCGTGACACCTCCCCCGTAGGGGAGGCTACGGAGGAGCGACGCGCAAACGGGATTCGACGGCGACGGGATCGAGAACGGGGAGAGGAAAACAAAAAATTCAAATAAAATCGAAGAAAACCACCCGCGGTTCCGCGGGTGGTTTTCATCCTTAATTGCAATTTGCTATGCGAGGGTAGCGGAACAAAGCGGAAAGCACCAAGACTTGAAATAGTCCCATTTTTGTTTTCCGGTCTGTGCCGCCTGTCCCCGTCGTATCAGAGGGAGCCGAAGTCGAAGCTATCCCAGTCGCCCTCTCCGAGGGTGCCGGCAGAGTTGAGCAGCATATCCTGATCAAGCACGACGATCTTGATCTCGGCAGATTCAAAGGTTTTCTTTTCGTTCATTTCACAATCTCCTTTCGATCAGTCGCTTGGTCAGGGTTTCAGTTCGTACCACATCGTGGCGGGGACGTATACGCCGGATTCGACCTCGAGCGTCGCAGGCGTGGGTGATGTGACCTTTTGAACGTCCTGCACGAAGTTGGAGCCGACGGTCACGGAGAAGTCTCCGATCTCGAAGTACCCCTTGCCCGACGTCATATTCATGTTGTTCAGGTACGCACTGTGGAGATACAGACTGTCGTTTTCGGTGTAGGTGATACCGCCGTTGCCGTCGCACGCAGCCGAGAAGAGTTTGCGGTCCTGTTTGCCCGCTGCATCTTTCGTTTCTTTATGATCGGTCGCGTATGCATGGATGACGAGTGTGCCGTCAATGTAAACCCACATCTCAAGATTGTAGGTCGCGGCTGCTCCGCCCTTGACCGCGTCGACGTTGGTGACCTCGTTCCGATACCGGATGCTGATACGGTGCCAGCCCCACTGCTGGTCGCCCTGCGGCGTGCCGTCGCCGCCGTTGGCGCCGCCGAGGTTCGGGTACTCGTTCTTGTTCGTACCGAGTGTGGGATCTTTCGTAAACTTCGGATACGGGTTGTCTGCCTTGTTTTTGTCGATTCCACCCCATTCGAAGCCGCCGGCAAACGCGCAGTCGGATCCGGAAACGTTGTCAGCCATCGACCAATAAATGATGTTTTTATTGTAGTCGCCGGCGCCGGAACCGCTCGTCAGACGAACGTCCATATACTGCGCCCTTGCAGTACTCAAATTGGTAAGCGATTCGTTCCAGAGGATCGAATACTCGATCAGGAGGTCGTTGCCCGGGGTATAGAAATGTTTGGAGCCGCGGATAGACCCGATCGTCGCCTTGTACGGATCGTAGCTCCCGTTGGTGGACGTCGTGAAGATCTGCACGTTGTGCTGGTACGGGATCGCCTGTTCGTCCACACCGCTGCAGTTCGCGCAGACGCGTCTTTCAAGACCGTCGGAAAGCAGAGTCGGTACGCTGATCGTTTCGAACGCGCCGTAGGCGTGGAGACTCGGGTCGATCGGAAGGTTGACGGTCGAATCGGGTTTGACCGCGCCGCAGAGGGTACAGTGGATCGATTGAGTCGCAGGAGTGCCACAGTCAGCCGAAGCGCTGGCGTCGTTGACGAGCGAGCCCCAGACGTGCTCGTGCGCGTTGTAATAGGAGTAGTAGAACGCGCCGTTGAGATCGTCGCCGCCAACCGTCTCGGTACGCGCGGCAGGATTGTCGATCCGGGTCACGTCCATAACGAAGTCCTGACCCGCGGTGCAATAGTAGTCACCGTACACGACGTAGGCGGTGCCGGCAGTAGTCTTCACGAACGGCATGCGGAGCCCGTGGATGTAGCGACTGGTGTCGATATCCTTATAGTACAGACCGTTGACCAGCGTATAGCCGTCGGCAGCGTCCTTGCGCACCGTGAAGAGCAAATTCTTCGAGTTCCAGTTCGTATCGGAATACGTTGCAGACGAAGCGTTCGAGTTCCGGAACAGCAGGACGCCGTCGATCGAAACCTCGACGTAGAGACGGTAGGTCGCGGCGGAACCGCTCTTGACCGCGGCTTCGTTCGTCAGTTCCTGATGGTAGCGGATCTGGACGCGGTGCCAGCCCCACTCGGGATGATCCTCGTCGTCACCGCCGATGTTCGGGAAGTCGGCGAAGGTATTGCCGGGGCAACTGTTGCCCGCAGCCTTGGTCTTCGACATGTTGGCGGGACCGTATTCAACGGTAAGCAGACCGCCGTATTCGTAACCGCCGGCAAACGCGCAGTCGGACCCTCTGGTGTTGTTCTTCAGCGACATCCAGACCAGGTCGTTGGCGTCGCCCGATCCGTCGGAGCTCTTGCAGATTCTCGTTTCGAGGACGTCATTGGTGCCGGTCGCGTCATCATCATACAGTCTCGCCAGCGTATCGTTCCAAAGGAAGGAATACTCGATCAAGAGGTCGTTGCCCTGTCCGTTGTTGGACGCATGCGGATAGAAGTGCTTGCCGCCGGAAAGGACAGTGCTGAACTGCATCTTCTCACCGTACTGAGTATTCGTCGTGGTGGTATAAGTCTTGACCGTCGGCTCGGTCGCCTCGGTCACGCGGTCGTCGGTTCCGCTGCAGTTTGCACAGGTGCGTCTTTCAAGACCGTCGCCCAGAATGGAGGGCAGGCGGACGGTTTCGTACGCGCCGTAGGCGTGGAGACTCGGGTCGATCGGAAGGTTGACGGTCGAATCGGGCTTGACCGCGCCGCAGACGGTGCAGTGGATCGACTGGGTCGCCGCATGCGCGCAGTCAGCCGCATGGCTGGCGTCGTCGACGAGTTCGCCCCAAACGTGGTCGTGGGAACCGACCGTGGTGTAGTAGAACGCGCCGTTGAAGTTCTGTCCGTCGACGACTTCGGTGCGCGCAGCGGGATTGTCGATCCGAGTGACCGGATAGACGAAGTCCTGTCCGCAGGTAACGAAGAAGTCGCCGTCAATAAAGTACACGTCGCTCACGCCCGCCTGGAAACCCACCAATTTGAACAGCAGGAACCAGTAGTTCCCGTTGATATCGGTGTAAACCAAATCGTCGCCGACCTTCTCGACGGTGTAGAGTTTGTAGGAAAAATCCGTGCCGCTCAAAATCGAGACGACCTGACCGTCGATATAGATGGTGATGGTCTGTTTGTACTGCGCGGCAGCGCCGGAACTCTCGACCGCGGCAAGGTTGGTCACGTCCTCGTGGTACTTGATACCGATGCGGTGCCAACCCCACTCGGGATGCAACTGATCGGTGCCTCCGAGGTTCGGGTAGGCGGAGTAGCTCTGCCCGTCCTGGTTCATATTCGGATAGGGGTTGCCAGGCTCGGACGTCGAGAGCTGTCCGCAGGGGAACTCGAACGCGCCCGCGATCTTCGAGCCAGAGTTGTTGACGTCGTTGGTCAGACTGCAATACGCGATCGCTTTGAGGTTATCGTACGAGGTGCTGTTCTTTTTATTGTCGGAAAACATCGTTTCAAAGCGCGCGCCGCCACCCGCCGAACCCGAGAAGTCGAGCATCGTCTCGTTCCAAAGGATCGAGAACTCGCCGTAAAGATCGTTGCCCTCGTAATTGTTGGAGGCGTCGGGGTAGAAGTGCTTGCCGCCCGCAAGGATTTTGGAGAACTGACGAGACTCGATCCAACTGCTCGAATTGCCGGCTGCCCACTTCTGGTACTCCAGAGAGGTGGTCGCGCCATACTGCGTCACGTTGTCGAGGTTGCAGATATCGCAGTGCCCGACCTTGGTGCCGACGACGTTCATCGCCGCGGTACCGCCGACCATATCCTGACCGAGTTCGTCGATCGTGTGGGCAAGATGCCCCGCGGCGACGCAGACGGTGAACGCGGACGCGTCGGAATAGCGGGTGCCTTCCCCGTCGGTGACGAACGCGCGAACGTAGAGCGAGCCGTCAAAGTAGGAGCGCGGGATGTCGGTCAGTTTGACCGCGACCCAGAAACGCCCCGCGGGAGCAGGGATCGGCGTATCATCCGCCGTGATCGTGCTGTAAACGGTCTCGGTCCCCGCCTTGTAGCAGTTCGCGCCGCCGATCGTCGGGGTGGAATTGCTCTTGGAGACGACGAAGCCGACCTCGGTATAGTCGAGTTTGCCGATCGTGAAAACGAACCGGAGATCGGTATCGTCGTCGCTCGCAAGATTGAGCGCCGAAAGGGTCTGATACTGGAAATCCTGGATCTCGGCGGGATCTGCCGCGGTCGCGATCGGAACGATCACCGCAACGGCAACGATCATCATCGCAAGCGTCAGCAGGATAGCCAAACCCTTTCCTTTCAGGAACTTGTGCATGATGGGATCCTCCTATAGATTTTCCGCAGAGGCGGAAAAGTTACAGAGCGACGGGTCCGACAAAAGATAATTCCGACATCGGAAACACGCTCTTAAAAATATTATACTAAAATAAGTTCAAAAAAGCAATCTAAATCGGCAAAAACCCCAAACGAAAAGCCGATTCAGCGTTTTAACCAAAACCACGGGTGGAAAAATTGTGCAGTATTAACATGTTTTTTTCGGGGCTGCGGGAAGGCGCGGGAGGGGGGGAGACGTCAAAAAAACCGTCCCGACCGACGAATACGGCGTGGGACGGAGAGAAGAACGAAAAAAGGGAGGGCATTGCTTTTCTTTCTATTTTGCAAGAAACAACATGCGGAAAAGCGCTGTGCGCGCGATATGTCCAAGGACACGATATGTCCAAGGACGCGATATGTTGCGCGGGGCGCAACGCGATATGCCGCAAGCGGCGTGAGGGGAACGAAATCCCGCCGCGCGAACGTTCCAAGTCTTCCCCTTGAGGGGAAGATGTTGAGC
>JAGCYR010000071.1 GCA_017960705.1 Clostridia bacterium
AGATGGTGCGGCAGTTTGCGGATGAACCCGACCGTATCGGTGAGCAGGACCGTCTCCCCGGACGGGAGTGACAGGCGCCGCGTGGTCGGATCAAGCGTTGCAAACAGTTTGTTTTCTGCAAGCACCCCCGCGTCGGTCAGACGGTTCAGAAGGGTGGATTTCCCGGCGTTGGTGTAGCCGACGAGAGCCACCTTCAGATGTCCGCTCCGATCTCTGGCGGCGCGCATCACGGCGCGGTTCTCCTCAAGCTCCTCGAGCTGCCGTTCGAGGGAGGAAATACGCTCCTTCATATGCCGACGGTCGGTCTCCAGTTTGGATTCACCGGGTCCTCGGGTACCGATCCCGCCGCCGAGCCGCGACATCTCGGTACCGTGCCCCACCAGCCGCGGCGCGGTATAGCGGAGCTGGGCGAGCTCGACCTGCAGTTTTCCCTCACCCGAAACGGCGTGGAGCGCGAAGATATCAAGGATCAGCATACTGCGGTCGATCACGTCGACGTCTCCGCCGAGATCGTCCTCGAGATTGCGGATCTGCGCCGGGGAGAGCTCCCCGTCGAAAACCACGAGCGAGACGCCGTTGTTCTCGCAGAACGTTTTGATCTCTTTCACTTTCCCCGCCCCGATCAACGTGCGCGGGTCGGGCGATTCCTTGATCTGCGTGACGCGCGCGAACACGCGGCTCCCCGCGGTATCGAGCAGCCGCCCCAGTTCGTCGAGCGAGCGTTCGACGGCGGGCAGATCGCTCCCCCGTTCCGCCATTCCGACGAGAACGGCGTCGGGGTGTATATTCGTCTTTTCGGTCATACTGTCTCCTTTCCTTTTGCGGTCGGAAGAACGAAAAACGGGGCGTCCGATCGCAAGCACGACCCGCCGTAGATACATTCGTATCGGATCCGGAAGATCGGTTCGCCCCTCGGACAGCCCCGAAAAAAGTCAGTTCCCGTGCAATTACTTGTTGCCGTTCGAAATCGCAAGACGCCGCTTGAACTTATCCACGCGACCGCCCGCGTCAACGAACTTCTGTTTGCCGGTAAAGAACGGATGACACTTCGAGCAGATATCGACGGTCATATCCCCCTTCGTAGAATGGGTAACGACGGTCTCACCGCAAGCGCATTTGATCGTGACTTCTTTATATTCCGGATGCAATCCCTTTTTCATTGCCTGACACCTCTCCTTCACATAAAAATCGGGAGTATTATATCATACCGTTTTTGAAAAAGCAACCCTTTTTTCAAAAAAACTTCATTCTTTCATATTTTGTCCCCGATCGCCGCCCGGAGTTCCCCCATGATCTTCTTTTCGAGCCTTGATATGTAGGACTGCGAGATGCCGAGTTTGTCCGCGACCTCCTTCTGGGTCAGCTCTCTCCCGCCCCGAAGCCCGTAGCGGAGTTCGATAATGACGCGCTCTCGTTCGGGGAGCCGCGCGACCGAATCCCGTACCAGCGCCCGCTCTTCCCGCTCCTCGATGGGACGGCAGACCGCGTCGGCTTCGCTGCCGAGAACGTCGGAGAGCAAAAGCTCGTTCCCGTCCCAATCGACGTTCAGCGGTTCGTCGAAGCTGACCTCCCGTTTCTGCCCCGCCGTCTTGCGCAGAAACATCAGGATCTCGTTCTCTATGCAGCGCGAGGCGTAGGTCGCGAGCTTGATGTTCTTTTCGGGCGAAAAGGTCGAGATCGCCTTCATCAGCCCCATCGTGCCGATCGAGATCAGATCCTCGATCCCGACGCCGGTCCCGTCGAACTTCTTGGCGATAAAGACCACTAGCCGCAGATTGTGCTCGATCAGACGGCTCTTCATCGCGGGATCGGTCTTCGCCCCCAAAATCGCTTCGCGTTCCTCCTCCCCCGTCAAGGGAGGGGGCAGAACGTCCGCGCCGTTGACGTAAAAGACCTCCCGCGGGGTGAAGACGCGGCGCAGAAGGTCGCGGAATCTGTTGAGTAAGTCCATTCTCGCATATCTCCTTTCGTTTTTTTACGGTACGATCTCGGACGAAACGATCCCGTCGCAGCCCTCGGCGATCCCGTTCTGGTCGCGGACGACCCCGACGACGATCGCCTCCTCCCGTCTTTTTCTACCGTCTCCGATCTCGGCGCGGTCGGGACGGAACCCGTGCATCAGCCGTTTGCCCGACACGGTCTGATACGGGATCAGATAGTAGCGCTTGCGTTCGTCGTAGGAGAGCGGCGGTTCGATCCCCTCCTCGGTCGTGAGCAGCGCCGTCGGGACCAGCCCCTCGCACGCCTTCGCGGAGAGCAGAACCACCGCCCGTCCGGTCATCGGTTCGCGCAAAAGGCATCCCGAATCGGTCATCAGGGTATATTCGCGGGTGGTTTCTCCAACCGTGATCCTGCATCCGACCTCCCGCGGCCCGCCGACCGAGCGAAGCCGCCGGGACAGAGCGGTCAACGCCCCGGAGAGGAGGAACAAGACGAGGAAAACCAGCACCTTCCCGCCCGTATCTCCCTCGACCGCCAGCCCGCCGAACAACCGCGTGAAGAGACCGAACAGTACCGTGACCGCCCCGCCGTAGAGGAAGGAGACCACCCAGACCAGAACGATAAGCGAGAGAAAGCGCCGCCATCCGGGAAAGCCCAGCCCGATCAGGGTCAAAGCGACCCCCGACAGGAGCACCGACACGACCTGCAAGGGGTAGGTCGGGATCAGGATCAGGGCGGGAACGGCGTAGAGCGCCCCGAAGAGTGAACCGAGGATCAGCCGAAACCTTTTCAGGCGCATCCGACGAAGCCGCCCGACCGTCAAAAGGACGAGATAATCGGCTGAAAAATTGACGAGGAACAGCACGTCGGCGTAGACCACAGGCACGGCGTATCCCCCCTTTCCCCCGACGGCACGTCTTTTAAGACCATTCTATGCGACGGAGGCGGAAAAAGATGTCGGTCGGGCGTTCGCAGTCCCTCTTTTTTAAGCGACAAAAAATCCCCCGTTTACCGGGGGATAAAACAACTCCCGCGGGGATCCCGCGGGAGTTTGGTATTTGATTTACTTTTGTTCGTCGCCGGGTTTGTCGAAACCTTCGAGCGGATCGTTCCAGAACTGTTCCTGCTCGCGCCGGATGCGTTCGGCTTCTTCCCTCTCGCGCTTCTCGAGTTCCTCGGCGGCGGCGGAGTTCTCGCGCTTGCTCTGCTCTTCTCTCTGTTTGTTGATCTCGAGAAGATCCTCTTCGGTCGCGCCGTCGTCCATCAGGGCGGCGAACTGCGTTCCGTCCATCACCTCGTACTTCATCAGGTAGTCGGCGACGCTGTTCAGCTTATCCATATTCTGTTGCAGGATCTGCTTCGCGCGTTCCTTGCCCTCTCCGACGATGCGGCGGATCTCGCGGTCGATCTTCGCGACGGTCTCCTCGGACAGGTTCTCGCCCGAGCTGAAATCACGCCCGAGGAAGACTTCGTCCCCGGTGTGTTCGCCGGCGAGACAGACCGTACCGAGCTCTTCGCTCATACCGTAGACCGTGACCATCCGGCGGGCGAGCTGGGTCGCCTGCTTGATATCCGAAGACGCCCCGCCGCTGAAATCGTTGAAGATCAGCTCCTCCGCGACGCGTCCGGCGAGCGAGACCGCGATGGTCTCTTCCATCTCGTGCTTGAATTCGTACGATACGTCCTTGACCGGGGGCATCAGCGTATAGCCGCCGGCGCCTTTGCTGGTCGGGATGATCGAGATACGGGTGACGGGATCCTGGCTCGGGAGTAGGTGGGAGACGATGGCGTGACCCGCCTCGTGATAGGCGGTCATCTTCTTGTCTTCCTCGGTGATGATCTTGCCCTTCTTTTCGGTGCCGACGAGCACTTTCAGGGTCGCCTGCTCGATCTCCTGCATACCGATCAGCGTTTTGCCTCGGCCCGCCGCGAGCAGCGCCGCCTCATTCATCAGGTTGGCAAGATCCGCGCCGGTGAATCCGACAGTGGTCTGCGCGATCCTGTGCAGGTCGACGTTGGCTTCGAGCGGTTTGTTGCGGACGTGGACCTTCAGGATCTCTTCTCTGCCCTTCAGGTCGGGATAGTTGACCGTGACCTGACGGTCGAAGCGTCCCGGACGGAGCAGCGCCGGGTCGAGGATGTCGGGGCGGTTGGTCGCCGCCATAACGATCACGCCCTCGTGATTGCCGAAGCCGTCCATTTCGACGAGCAGCTGGTTGAGCGTCTGCTCGCGTTCGTCGTGACCGCCGCCGAGACCCGCGCCGCGGTGACGTCCGACGGCGTCGATCTCGTCGATGAAGATGATGCTCGCGGGATGCTTTCTCGCCGAATCGAACAGGTCGCGGACGCGGGACGCGCCGACGCCGACGTACATTTCGACGAAATCGGAACCCGAGATCGAGTAGAACGGAACGCCCGCCTCGCCGGCGACGGCTTTGGCAAGCAGGGTCTTACCGGTTCCGGGAGGGCCGACGAGCAGGATCCCTCTCGGGATGCGCGCGCCGAGCTTGATGAACTTGCCGGGGTCGCGGAGGAATTCCACCACTTCTTCAAGTTCTTTCTTTTCCTCGTCCGCGCCGGCGACGTCGGTGAACTTCACCGCGTTCTTCTCGTTATAGGAGACCTTGGCGTGCGAACGTGCGAAGCCGTTTTTGCCGCCCTGCCCCGCGCGGTTGATCATCACGACGTAGAGAACGATCAGGATGACGAGCACCGCGATATAGGGGAGATAGGTGATATACCAGGGGGTGTCGGTCGGCTCCTCGAAATCGTAGGTTTCGAGCCAGCCCTCGTCAAGCCCCTGCTCGCAGAGCGCGTTGACCCGGTCGAGCTGCACGTAGCTGGCGAGCCGGTAAACGACCTTCTGATAGACCTTGTTCCCTTTTGCGTCGGTCTTGGTCACGGGAACGCCGGTCTCGTCCAGATCGCGCGCGCCGTCCCCGTCGAGATCGACCGGAACGCGCAGATAAAGCGTCAGATACGATTTGGTGTCGTACTCCGCCGACTGAACGAGTTTGTCGTCGAAGTAGGACAGCACCTCGCCGTAGCTGACCTTATCTTTTTCCTTCCCCATATCCGAGATGATCATGGCGAACACGATGACCGTCACGATCAGCAGAACGAAGATCAGGATGTTTTTGAAGCTGGATTTCATTTATCTGACTCTGTACCTTTCTCTTATTCGGGTTCAGTTCTTTTGGTAGACCTCGGGTTTCAGGATCCCGACGTACGGGAGAGCCCGGTATTTCTCGTCGTAATCGAGACCGTAGCCGACGACGAACTCGTCGGGGATCTCGCGTCCCACGTAGTCGGGGGTGAAATCGACCTCGCGGCGCGAAGGTTTGTCGAGCAGCGTGCAGGTCCGCACCGATTTCGCGCCCTTGAGTTTCAGGTACTCGGTCAGATACGAAAGCGTGCGCCCGCTGTCGACGATATCCTCGACCACGATGACGTTGCAGTCGCCGATGTCCTTGCGCTGCAGGTCGAGATGGATGTTGATGTTGCCGGAGCTGGAGGTCCCCGCTCCATAGGAGGAGACCTTCATAAAGTCGATCTCCACGGGAGACTGGATCTTCTTCATCAGGTCGCCCATAAAGACGACGGAACCTTTCAGGATGGCGACGAGCAGGAGCCGCCCGCCGGATTTTTCAAAATCGGCGTCGATCTCACGGGCGACCTTGGTCACGAGCGCGTCGAGTTCCTTTTCACCGATCAGTATTTCCGAGATGTCGCGATTCATCATACGTC
The DNA here is from genome assembly GCA_017960705.1 of Clostridia bacterium. GTDB lineage: Bacteria > Bacillota > Clostridia > Oscillospirales > CAG-272 > UBA1740. The sequence goes on from JAGCYR010000071.1 coordinate 5,689, forward strand.
CGTCCTCTCATGATATGATCCCGCGTATTCTTCTACGCGGTCGGTAAGTCCGCCAAAGATCGAAAAAACGAGGACCTCGCCGTCGGCGTTCCGTCCGTCGCATCCCTCCCGCACGGCGAAACCCGGAATCCAGAAAACGCCGGTATCGTCCGCGAAAATCGGATAGTCGCGTCGGATCTCGCGGGGGACGCGGTGCGACGAGAGCACCGTCCGTACCTCGTGGGTCATCCCGCCGTAAACGATCCGGTCGCCCGGAGCGGGAGGTCTCACGACTACGGTCCCTTCTATTGTAGCAGAAGAAAGAATGACTTTTTTAGACAGATTGTAAACATTTGAAGAAGCGATTGTTTCGGCGGCGTTCCGACAGACCGAAAAGCCGACCGTATCGCCCGAAAAACCGATCTTGTTCACGCCCGGGTAGAGTTCGACGGGTCCACGCGACGGCTCGGTTTCGTTTTTCTTGAAAGTCGCCAGATCCCCGACGCAGGAGAACGAGATCCCGCCGGGAAAGGCGACCGACCCGTCGCTTTCCTTCCTAATTTGCGCAGACGCGGCGTCGATATGCACCGCCTCCGGCATTTCGGAGGAGATCCGCGCGTATTCCGTAAAAAGCACGCGTTTCAGAACGGGATCGGGGAGACTTGCGAGCAAAGAACGCCGGGTCCTGTCCGTTTCCGGCACGGCTGCGGCGATCCCCTGAAGATACGCGTCGTCCTCACGGAACCGGACGGCGCAATCGTAGAGCATTCTGCCGGGGTCGGGGGTCAGATGCGCGAGCCGCGGCAGGATCTCGTGACGGAGATAATTCCGGGCGCAGAACGGATCGGCGTTGGTCGAGTCGCAGACGAACGGGATCCCGAGCGCCGTCAGCGTGTCGCGGATGGTGTTTGACGGGACGTCGAGGATGGGGCGGATGACGTTCCCGCGCGTTACGGGGATCCCCGCGGCGCCCTCTGTCCCGCATCCGCGCAGCAGACGGAACAGTACCGTTTCCGCCGCGTCGTCGCGGTTGTGCGCGGTCGCGATATACTTGAAACCGTTATCCGCGAGCCCCTTTTGCAGGGCTTCGTAGCGCAAACGTCTGGCGGCGGTCTCGATACTCTCCCCCGTTTCCCGACAGGTCGCGGGAACGTCGACCGAAACGACGGTCAGGGGAACGCCGAGTTCGGCGAGCGTTTTTTTACAAAACTCCGCGTCGGACCTCGATTCCTCCCCGCGGATGCCGTGCTCGACGTGCAGCGCCGCGAGAGGAAACCCGATCTTATCCCGCAAAACGAGAAGAACGCGGAGCAGAAAGGTCGAATCCGCGCCGCCCGAATAGGCGACGAGGACGCCGTCCCGCTCCGTAAGGTTCACGCCCGCCTTGGCAAGCAGCCTTTCGGCGTCCCCGGCAAACGGGAGAAAGGTCGGACGGGACGCCATTATCCGGCGCTCCCTGTCCCGGGCGTATTGGTCTTTTCAGAAGTAATGAACTTGGTGAACTGACCGTTCCAGGTCATCTTGACGTCCTGCAGGGCGCCGTGGCGGTTCTTCGCGATGATGACCTCGGCGGTGTTGACCTCGACGTTCGCCTGCGCCTTCGCGCTCTTGGTGCCCATATAGTATTCTTCACGGTATAGGAACAGGACGATATCGGCGTCCTGCTCGATCGCGCCCGAGTCGCGAAGGTCGGACAGCATCGGCTTTTTGCTCTCTCTCTGTTCGGGTCCGCGCGACAGTTGCGCGCAGCAGACGACCGGGACCGAGAGCTCTTTCGCCATGATTTTCAGGTTACGCGAGATATCCGCGACCTCCTGGACGCGGCTCTCGATGTTGCGCGACGCCTGCATCAGCTGCAGGTAGTCGACGCCCCCACGACCCAGGTTCTTCACCCGGCGTAGGTTCGCCTTCATATCGGCGACGGTGATGCCGGACGTATCGTCGATCAGGATCTCGCAGCCCGCCAGCATAGCGGTCGCGTCTGCGATCCTTTGCCAGTCCTCGGGACGGATCTCGCCCGTGCGGAGAGCGTGGCTGTCGACCATCGCCTCGCTCGAGAGCATACGGTTGACCAACTGCTCGGCGGACATTTCAAGCGAGAAGATACAGACGGCTTTCCCGGTCGCCTTCGCCGCGTTGACGGCGATGTTCATGGCAAAGCTCGTCTTCCCCATTCCGGGACGGGCGCCGACCAGAACCAGATCCGCGGGTCCGAGCTGGACCAGCACGCGGTCGAGGTCGGAAAAGCCGGTGCGGACGCCGGAATCGACCACCTTATGCTCGGAACGGTCGACCAACTCCTGAAAAACGGTTTTCAGAATATCCTTGACGTGCCGGAACTCGCGGGAACCCTTGTTCTGCGTGAGCTCGAAGATCCGCTGTTCGGCGGCGTCGACCACGCGGGACGCGTCGCCCTGCTCGGAATACGCCTCCTCGGAGATCTCGTCGCAGGCGGAGATCAGCCGGCGGAGCATCGCCTTTTCCTTGACGATCTTGGCGTAGTCGCGGATGTTCTGCGCGGAGGGGACGACCTGCGCGATCTGCGTCAGGTACTGGATCCCGCCGCTCTTGTCGCGGTAGCCGCCCTGCACGAGCGCGTCGACCAGCGTCACCGTGTCGATCGTCCGGTTTTTCAAGAACATTTCCTGAATCGCCGAAAAGATCGCCCGATGCTCCTCCATATAGAAATCGTCGGGCGTGAGCTGTCCCGCGATCCTCTCGAAACTCTCGGGTTTGACGAGGATCGAGCCCAGCACCGACTGTTCCGCCTCGACAGAGAACGGAAGTTTTCGCATCAGATCAGACGTTTCCATCCGACTTATCCCTCCACAGAAACCGTGAATTTACCTTCGATCCCCTCGTACAATTTGACCGAGATCCCGTAGGTCCCGTGCGCCTTGATCGGGCTGTCGAGCGAGATCTTGCGCTTGTCGACCGTCTGTCCGATCTTTTCGGCGAGCGCCGCGGCGATCTCTTTGTTCGTCACCGCGCCGTAGAGCCGCCCGTCGCCGCCCGAGGGCGCCTTGATGTGCAGCACGACTCCCTTGAGTTTCTCCGAAAGTTCGCGCGCAGCTTTCTTTTCTTCCTCGATCCGGTGCTGCTCGGCTTCGCGCTTCCCTTTCAGCTGGTTCTGCGCCTGCGCGTCGGCGGGGATCGCCTTCTTCTGCGGGAAAAGGAAGTTGCGGGCGAACCCGTCCGAGACCTCGACGATCTGATCCTTTTTCCCTTGTCCTTTCACGTCCTGTAACAGAATGACTTTCATTTTCAAAAACCTCTTATTTCACTTGTTTCACTTGCTGCGGTCAGGCTTGCGCGAAATACTCGTCTATGCAGCGCTTGACCTGGGAGAGAACGCTCTGCACCGGCTCCTCGTTGACCTGCGCGCCTGCGACGTCGAAATGTCCGCCGCCCGACATCTTCTCAAGGATAAGCTGGACGTTGATGGTCCCCTTCGAACGGGCGGAGATATATGTCGTACCCTCGATCTTGACCAAAGCGAACGCCGCCTCGACCTTGTTGATCGAGAGCATCTTGTCAGCCGACTGCGCCGCGATGACGCGGTAGGACTGGTCGGTGTCGCCCTCGACGCAGGAGATCGCGATGGTGTTGTTCCGGTAGAGCTGGATCGCGCCGATGAACCGCGACTCCTTGTAGAAGGAATCTGCGTCGACGCGGAACAGGTCGTTGGTGTCCACGGGATCGGCCCCCGCCGCCCCGAGATAGTGCGCCGCGGAATAGGTGCGGACGCCGGTGTTGCGCGAGAAGTGCTTGGTGTCGAGCAGGATGCCCGCGAGCATCAGTTCCGCCTCCTCCTTGCGGAGCGCGACGGTGCCGGTGCCGAATTCAAGCAGCTCGCAGACCAGTTCCGACGCAGAAGACGCGGACGGTTCGATATAGTCGAGCTTGACCTTTGACGGGAACTCGGTCGTCTGGATATGGTGGTCGATGACCGCGACCGACTCGACCCGCTCGAAGACCGACGGGAACTCGGTGTAGCCGAAGTTGTTGACGTCGACGACGATCAGGAGCGTGTCGCGCTTGACCGATTCGAGCGCCTCCTTCTCCCCGACGAACATCCCGTGAAGATCGGCGAGCTCCGACGCCTTCTGGAAGCAGTTGCGGATGTTCTCGTTGCCTGAGTCTATCGCGATGGTCGGCTTGACGCCGCATCCCTGACAGATCTTCGCCACGCCGATCGCGGCGCCGAACGCGTCGAAGTCGGCGAAACGGTGACCCATGATGATCACGTTGTCGGCGCGGGCGATCAGAGCGCAAAGCTGCTTCGAGATCATCAGGGCGCGGACGTTGGTGCGCTTGTAGACCGCCTTCGTCCGTCCGCCGTAATACTCGATACCGCCCTCGTACTTATAGACGACCTGGTCGCCGCCCCGCTGGAGCGCGAGGTCGAGCGCCGCCTGCGCCGCCTCCTGCCGGACGGCAAGAGAGCCGCCGACGCGCGCAACGCCCATCGAGATCGTGACCGAAATACCGTCGCCGATATGGGTGCTTCTCACGCGGTCGAGGATCTCGAAACGGTTGCGGATGAACTCGTCGAGATCGGCGGAGTCGAAGAACAGGATATACTTGTCGTTATCGTAGGATTTGATGATGCCGCCGACCTTATCGACCCAGTGCCGGAGCTTCTCGTCGACGTCGGCTACGGCGTCGCGGAGGTTCTCGTGGACGTTCTGGATGACCTCTTCGATATTGTCGAGCGAGACGAAGGCGACGACCACGCGTTCCTTGTCGTAGGTCTCCTCAAGCGAGACGAGATCGGTCACGTCCTTCAAAACGATCAGGACGTAGCGCCGTCCCTCGCACTCGGTCCCCACCGCGTCGTAGGAGTAGACCCGGTCGTTTACCGTCAGACGGTGCTGTTCCTCGTCCACGTCGAAGAGAGAGTTGATCGAACTGCCGAGCGCGGCTCCCTTCCCTTCGAGCCAGGGGGTGAGCTCCGCGTTGTACCAGCAGAGGTTGCCGTACTCGTCGCAGATCAGGGCGGGAGAATGCAGTTTCCCGATCAGTTCCCCGAGGGGACTGGTGAGCAGTCCGAGCATCGAGTTGTCAAGCATGATCGGGTCGACCTTCATCCGGCGCGCCGCCCAGAGGGTGAGCAGGAGAAGGTACGCCGCGAGAACGCCGATCCCGGTATAGAGATTGGCGAAGCGCGTATAGACCGCGAGGATCACCAGAAGCAGGATCGCAAGGCAGCCGAAAGCGACGATCGCGATGACGTCCTCTTTGGTGGCGATCCGGGTGTCCCGCGCGGGATTTCTGTAGTTGTGTTCCGGACTCTTTTTCACTTTCATTCCTCACATTCGGGGGGCGATCTGCCGGAAGGGTATTCGCTCCCTTATACCGTATTATATCAGATTTTTCTTATTTTGTAAAGCGAAAAAGCGATTTTCTTCGGGGAAACTTGTTTTTGTTTTCCGCGTCGAAAGACCCGTCCCCGGTGTTTGTGCGGCGGGATCTCGAAAAAACGAGACCGCCCCCCTCCCCGGTGGAGTCGGTCGGCGGCGGGGCGAACAAGGTCGAAACTCCCTTGTTCCCGGCGCTCTCCCCGAAATTGCGTTTTGCTCTTGCAAAGGGCGCTCTTTTGTTGTAGAATATATACGAATACGAATAGTAGAACGGAAAGGAGGAGAGCCCCATGAAAGAGAATCCGGGACCCGCGTCGAGCGTCCGCGTTCTGCACGGCGTCGGAGACACCCGCGCCAAGACGCTTGAAAAAGCCGGGATCGTCACGGTCGAAGACGTGGTGCGCCGCTTTCCCCGCGCCTACCAGGACCGCGGCGACGTCCGTCGGCTGGTCGACGGAAAAGACGGGCAAAAGCACTCCTTCCTTCTGACCGTCGCGACGGTACCCTCGAACGCCCGTCTGCGCGGACGGCTGACCATGACAAAGTTCCGCGTGTTCGACGATTCGGGCTCGGCGGAGGCGGTCTTCTTCAACCAGCCCTATCTGCGCGAGGTCTTTCACGTCGGGGACGTGTTCCGCTTCTACGGGTCGCTCTCCTTCGTCAAAAACCGCTGCCAGATCTCCTCGCCCGCCTACGAACCTGCGGAGGAGGGCGCGGCGCTCCCCGATTATTTCCCGATCTACACGCTACCCGACGGGATCTCTCAAAAGGTTTTCCGCGGGATGGTCGAATCGGCGCTCCCGCTGGTCCTGCCCTCCCTCTCGGATCCCCTGCCCGACCGCGTCCGGCTCGAAAACCGGCTCCCGGCTCTGTCGCTCGCGATCCGTACGCTCCACGCGCCCGAAAACGGCGAACAGCTGCAGGCGGCGCTCCGGCGCATGGTCTTCGACGAACTGCTGCTGCTCGGGCTCGGGGTATCGCTCTCCCGGTGTCAGGGAGAAGCGATCCTGACACGCGCGTGCAGGAAGACCACACTCGGTCCCCTGCTCGCGGAACTTCCATACGAGCTGACCGGGGCGCAGAAACGCGCGATCAACGAGATCTACGCCGATATGACCGGCTACGGCAAACAGAGCGACCTGATCCCCGCGATGCGCCGCATCCTGATCGGCGACGTCGGGTGCGGGAAGACCGTCTGCGCCGCCGCCGCGATCTATATCGCACTCTCGTCGGGGAGACAAGCGGCTTTAATGGTACCGACCACCATCCTTGCCGAACAGCACTACCGCGATCTCGCGCCCCTCTTTACGAAGCTCGGCTACGAGGTCGGGCTCTTGACCGGGGGGACCAAACAATCCGAAAAGAAACGCCTGCTCGCGCGGCTGTGCGATCCCGAAAACCCGCTGCCGCTCGTGATCGGGACCCACGCCCTGCTCTCGGACAACGTGACCTTTGCCGATCTCGCCCTGACCGTCACCGACGAGCAGCACCGCTTCGGGGTGATGCAGCGCACCGCCTTGAAAGAAAAGAGCGCCGCGAGCCATACTCTCGTCATGAGCGCGACCCCCATCCCGCGTACCCTGGCGCACGTTCTTTACGGCGATCTCTCGCTCTCCAAGATCGACGAAATGCCGAAGGGCCGTCAACGCGTCGATACCTTCGTCGTCGACGAGAGCTACCGCACCCGGCTCTACGACTTTATCCGCAAACAGGTCTCGGCGGGCGGACAGGTCTACGTCGTGTGTCCGTCGATCGAGGAAAAGGTCGAACAGGACGAGGAGGGCGGGATCCCGCTCGAAGAGCTCGACTTCACCCGTGCGCTCCGTCCCGCGTCGCCTCCCCTGAAAGACGCGAAGGGCTACGCGAAGGAGCTCTCCGAAAAGATCTTCCCCGATATCCCGGTCGCCCTGCTGCACGGCAAGATGAAGCAGGCAGACAAGGACGCGGTAATGGAAAAGTTCGTTTCGGGCGAGGTCAAGATCCTGGTCTCTACCACCGTGATCGAGGTCGGCGTGAACGTACCGACGGCGACCCTGATGATCGTCGAGAACGCCGAGCGCTTCGGGCTCTCGCAATTACACCAGTTGCGCGGGCGCGTCGGGCGCGGGAAGGACAAATCCTACTGCATCCTGGTCTCGGATCATCCGGGGACAGTCGCCGAGGCGCGGCTGGACGTGATGCACACCACCTACGACGGCTACGAGATCGCGGAAAAAGATCTCTCGCTCCGCGGTCCGGGCGACTTCTTCGCTTCGGGCTCCGGGGAGATGCGGCAGTCGGGCGGTCTTTCGCTCAAGCTCGCCGCGCTCTGCCGCGACACCGCCTTAATGGAAGCGGCGTTCCGCGCGGCGGAGGAGATCACCCGCGACGACCCCGACCTCTCGCGCCCCGAAAACGCCGCGCTCAAACGCGACGTCGAGCGTATGATGACCGGCAACCAGAAGACCGTCTCCTGACGACACGAAAGGAATCGTTATGGCTACTCAGCAACCGCTTGCCGACAGGATTCGTCC
>JAGCYR010000072.1 GCA_017960705.1 Clostridia bacterium
CGCGTATTGTTGACGCCGACGTTATCGGTCCTTTCCATCTGTTCCCTCCTCTTCCATCCCCTCGGGATGAAGTTCTTTCTTCTTTTCTTCGTACAGGAGCAGGACGCGCGCCGCTGCCTCCGCGGATTCTTCGCCGCCCTTCCGTTTCATAAACACGCCGGGATCGCGCCCGCCGCCGAAACGCAGCCCGGGACGTTCCGAGAACACCAGAGCCCAGACCCCGAGATCTCCTACCCCCGCCGTGACGAAACGGACGTCGCCCGGTCGGAACTCGACCCGGATCAGCCCGATCCTTGACGCCGCGGCGCGGAGCAGCGAGAGCCAGAGCAGCCGCCGCGTTTCCTTCGGCGGTTCCCCGAAGCGTTCGCGGAACTCGGACAGAACGTCGTTCAGGTCGTCCTCGGTCAGGATCAGCGAGATCTTCTTATACATCTCCATCCGGTGCGCCGAGAGCGGGATATAGGACGACGGGATATTCGCGGAGTCGGGATACTCGATCTTCGCCTCGCTGACCTCGCGGGTCGCTTTTCCCTGTTCCTCGAGGATCGCCTCGTTGAGCAGCCGGATATAGAGATCGTAGCCGACCGAGTCGATATGCCCGTGCTGTTCGGCGCCGAGCAGGTTGCCCGCCCCGCGGATCTCGAGATCTCTGAGAGCGATCTTGAATCCCGCGCCGAATTCGGCGTATTCGCGGATGGCGGAGAGCCGCTTGACCGCGATCTCGGAGAGCGCCTTGCCGGGACGGAAGGTGAAATAGGCGTAGGCGTGACGGCTGCTCCGTCCGACCCGTCCGCGGATCTGGTGGAGCTGCGAGAGCCCCATCCGGTCGGCGTTCTCGATGATGAGCGTGTTGGCGTTGGGAAGGTCGACCCCGGTCTCGATGATGGTGGTGCAAACCAGAACGTCGATCTCGCCCCGGACGAGCGACTGCCAGATATCCTCCAGCTCGTCCTTCTCCATCCGTCCGTGAGCGTAGGCGACCCGCGCCTCGGGCAAAGCGCGTTTGACCCGGGCGGCGACGAGGTCGATATCGTCGATCTTGTTGTAGAGATAGAGCACCTGCCCGCCGCGGGAGATCTCCCGCCGCATCGCCTCGCCGATCACGACGTCGTCGTGCGCCAGAACGAAGGTCTCGACGGGATGGCGGTCGCCCGGCGCTTCGTCGAGGATCGACATATCCCGGATGCCCGACATCGCCATATTGAGCGTGCGGGGGATCGGGGTGGCGGTCAAGGTCAGAACGTCGACGTCGGTGGCGAGCTTCTTCAGTTTCTCTTTCTGCGCGACGCCGAACCGCTGTTCCTCGTCGACGATGAGCAGACCGAGATCCTTGAAAGCGACGTTCGCGCCGAGCAGGGCGTGCGTGCCGACGATCAGGTCGATCTCGCCGCGTTTGAGCCGCCGCAGAATAGCCGCCGCCTCCTTCGGAGAGCGGAAGCGCGAGAGCATCTCGACGGTCACGGGGAATCCCCGCATCCGCGAGAGAGCGGTCTGATAATGCTGAAGGGCGAGGATGGTGGTCGGGACCAGGATCGCGACCTGTTTGCCCGCGACGATCGCCTTGAACGCCGCGCGCAGCGCCACTTCGGTCTTTCCGTAGCCGACGTCCCCACAGAGAAGCCGATCCATCGGCACGGGGCGGAGCATATCGGATTTGATCTCCTTGATCGCCTCGGTCTGGGATTCGGTCTCCTCGAACTCGAACGCCTCGTCGAACTCGCGTTCCATTTCACAGTCGGGGGAGAACGAGAAGCCCGGTCGCCTTTGCCTTCGGGCGTACAGGTCGATCAGTTCCTTCGCCATTTCGCGCGCCGCAGTCTTTGCCTTCGCCTTGGCTTTGCCCCATTCGGGACCGCCGAGCCGCGAGAGTCTGACCGTGCCGTCCTCCGCCTTCGCGCCGATGTAGCGCGAGATCATTTCGAGCCGTTCGGCGGGCAGAAAGAGCTTGTCGGTCCCGGCGTAGCGAATGGCGATATAGTCGCGGGTCGCCCCGGCGACCGTCATGGTCTCGATCCCCTCGAAGATACCGATACCGTAGTTGGCGTGGACGACGTAATCGCCCTCGGAGAGGTCTGCGTAGGAGAGGATGCGCTTCCCCGCCGCGACCTTGTGACGGGTCCTCTGCTGACGCCGTCTGACGGCGTCGGAGCGTTCCTCGTCGGTGCGGGTGGTGAGGACCGCGATCCGCGCGTTCATCAACTCGTAACCCGAGCTGACCGTACCGACCCCGACCGTGATCGCGCCGGCGGGAACGGTGTCGGCGTCGGGGATCGCGTCGGACGCGGCGCGGCGTGCGGGGAGATCCCGTTCGCGGAGCGACTCCGCAAGCGCGTCCGCCTCGGCGTCCGAGCCCGCGAGCAGAAGGATGCGGTAGCCCCCCGCGAGGAAGGAGCCGACCTCCTCCGCGAGCATCTCGAACCGCCCCGCGTAGGAGACCGTGCGGCGGCAGCGGAAGCCGAACAGCCCCGCGAGCCTGGTCGCGCCGATCCCGCCCCCGAAAGGGTTGACGTGGACGGCGACCGTATCCGACAGCGCCCGATCAAACGCCGAAGCCGTCGGGGGGGTGATCGCGTATTTGCCGATCAGCGTCCCCGCGTCGAGCAGGTTCTTTACGGTTTCAAGGACGAGCGCCGATTGCCCGTCCAGCCGTTCGCGCACCTCGCTCGTTCCGAGGAGGAACGCGACGGGACGCCCGTTCCCCGGCAAAAAGTCGAACAGGGTCGACGCGTCGGGCATAACGAGCGGATAATACTTATCGAGAAACGAGAGATCGGTCCCGCCGTCCAACGCCGCAAGCTCCGCGGAGTAGACCTCGCGGGCGTGGGTCTTGAGGTCGGCTTCCCCGTCGATCGACGGCGCCTTGTTCGTCCCGGAACGGGGCGGGAGCGCGGGGAGCTTGGCGAGTTCCGCCGAAATCACCTCGCGCACTTTGGCAAGCGTTTCGGGGGTGGGCAGGATCTCGCGGGCGGGCAGGAGCGTGACGGGCTCCGTCTCGGTTTCGGCGATCCGTTGGGTCAGGGGATCGAAACGGCAGACGCGGTCGATCTCGTCGCCGAAAAAGTCGAGCCGCAGGGGGGCCGCTTCCCCGCCCGGAAACACGTCGACGATCCCGCCGCGGCGGGCGAACTGACCCGCGCTCTCGACCGTATCGACGCGGCGGTAGCCGTTCTCCGCAAGGATCATCGACAATGCGTCGGGCGAAAGGATCGCGCCCGGCTTGACGACCGTTCCCGCGTCGGCGAGCCGCTCGGCGGATACCGTCGGCTGAAGGGCGGCGAAGGGGGTGGTGGCGATCGCGTCGAAGTCGCCCGAGATCGCCCGATACAACACGGAAAGCCGCTCACGTTCAAGATCGTGAGAGGCGGTCATATGATGGAAGCAGAACTCCCGTGCGGGATAGGCGGCGGCAGAGAGACCGGCGTCGGAGAGCATCGCGCAAACGCGGACCGCCTCGGCTTCGTCCCGGCAGAATACCAGGGCGGGTCGGTGCGACGGGTCGGCGCGGTGATCACGGATCGCCTCGGCAAGAAAGGCGTCCGCCGCTCCGCCGGACAGACCGTTGACGACGATCGGGAGGGCGGTCTTTGCCGCGACCGTCTCGGAAAGCGCGATCATGGCGCCGCGGAACTCCCTGTCCAGGCGGATGGGGTTGGTGATCTTCAGCATTTATGATCCTTTTCAGTGGGAATAGCGATTCATGGCGTCCTCGATCTTACCGGATACGACAAGCGACGCTGCGTCGAAAAAGTCGGCGGCTCTGTCCGCGATCTTCTTCGCGTCCTCCTCGGGCAGTTTTCCGAGCACCCAGTCGACGAGGTCGTAATCGGGGCGGGGTTTTTGCCCCACGCCGATCCGGATCCTCGGAAACGCGTCGCTCCCGAGCAGCTCGACGACGTTGCGGAGCCCGTTGTGCCCGCCGTGCGAGCCGTTTCGCCGGATGCGGATGCGGCCAGGTTCAAAGGAGATATCGTCGCAGAGGACGAGGATTTTTTCGGGCGGGATCTTGTAGAACGCCGCCGCCTCGCGCACCGATTCGCCCGAGAGGTTCATAAAGGTCTCGGGTTTCAGGAGCAGGACGCCGTGACCCGCGAGCGAGCCCCGTCCGGTCAGTCCCTTGTGCGCCGAGCGGTCGATCTTCACCCCCGCCTTTTCCGCGATGGCGTCGATCGCGACGAAGCCCGCGTTGTGGCGGGTCCCCCGGTACTTGTCGCCCGGGTTGCCGAGCCCCACGATCAGCCATTCGACGGGAGGCAGCGGTTCGTCTTTCTTTCCGGAAAAGATCCTCCGGAACAGTTCGTTCAGGTCAGCCATCGTTATTCAGCGTCCTCCGAGTTCCGCGTAGCGTTGGTCGAGATCCCGGATCCACGCCTCGCTCCCGGCGTCGCTGGGCATAGCGAACCCGCCGCGCGGGGATAGGGAGAGCGAGCCGATCTTCGGTCCGTCGGCAAGACACGAACGCTTGAACTGCTGTGAGAAGAAGCGTCGGAAAAAGGTCTTCTCCCACCGGTAGATCTCGTCGAGCGGATAGTCGGGGGCGAAAGCGGCGGCGGCGAGCCTGAGGATCTTGCCCGGCGCGAAACCGCAGCGGACCGCGTACCAGAGAAAGAAATCGTGCAGTTCGTAGGGACCGACGATCCCCTCGGTCTTCTGCGCGATCTCGCCGTTTTCGGGCGGAAGCAGCTCGGGGCTGACCGGGGTGTCGAGGATATCCCGCAAAACGGCGGCGACGGCATTTTCGCCCTTGGCTTCGTAATCGTCTGCTACGGCGGAAACGAGGTGGCGCATCAGCGTTTTCGGAATCCCTGCGTTGACCCCGTACATCGACATATGGTCGCCGTTATAGGTCGCCCAGCCGAGCGAGAGTTCGGAGAGGTCGCCCGTCCCGACGACGAGCCCCCCTTCCCCGTTCGCGATATCCATCAGGACTTGGGTGCGCTCGCGCGCCTGTGCGTTTTCGTAGACGGCGTTCGTGTTCTTCGGATCGTGTCCGATATCCTTGAAATGCTGCGAGACCGACGCCTTGATATCGACCTCGGAGAAGCTCGCGCCGAGCGACTCCGCAAGTTTTTCGGCGTTCCCGCGGGTGCGCCCCGTGGTGCCGAAACAGGGCATCGTGACGGCGCGGACGGCGGTACGGGGGAGCCCCAGACGGTCGGCGGCGGCGGCAGAGACAAGCAGCGCGAGCGTCGAATCCAGCCCGCCCGACACGCCTACGACGGCGCGCTTCGCGTACGCCCGCTCCATCCGGGAGGCGAGCGCGCGGGATTGGATATTGAGGATCAGATCGCAGCGCCGTTTCAGCTCCGCGGGATCGCCCGGAACGAAGGGGAGGCGCGGGACGGCGGGGGTCGGGATCGCTCTCTCGTGGAGATCGAACGACACCTTGTCCCAGATCCCGGGGAGAGAAGCCGCCCGAGAACGAAGGCGCTCCGAGAGGACGTATTCGAGGTCGACGGTAGCCGAGAGGATCGGTTCGTCCGAGAAAGGCTCGGCTTCCGCGAGGATCTTCCCCGTCTCGGCGATCAGCCCGTGCCCCGAAAAGACGAGGTCGGTGCCGCTCTCGCCCCTGCCCGCGCCTGCGTAAACGTAGGCGGACTTGATCCTCTCGGAATGGACCGCGACGAGATCCCGCCGGAACTTAGCGCGTCCGACGGTCTCGGGGTCGGCGGCGAGATTCACGATCAGGGTCGCGCCCGCAGCGGCGTGTCCGACGGACGGCGGCACGGGCAGCGTCAGATCGTCCCCGATCTCGCAGGCGACGGTAATGCGCGGCGCTCCCTCGCAGGTAAAGAGCTGGCGCACGCCGAAAAGGCAGGTCTCGCCCGCAAAAGAGATCACGGTAGTCTCTTCGGGCGCACCTGCGAATACCCCGCCCGCGACGCTCTTCGGCACTACGCCGAGAAGTCTTCCGCGGAACGCGGCGGCGGCAGCGTTATACAGTTTTCCTCCGACGGCGACGGGTAGCCCGATAAACGAGAGCAGATCGAGGTCCGCGGTCCCGTCGAGGTAGTCCCGGAGCGCCGATTCCACGGCGGCAAGCAGGCAGGTCGAACGGTAGAGTTCCCCCGCCGTCGCCGTCGTCAGGGCAAGTTCCGGAGTCGCGAGTACCGAGATCCCCGCGTCCGCCGCCCGTTCGGCAAGCGAAACGAGTTCCGAGGCGTTCGCCTTCGGATCGCCCACCCCGGCGTTGGGGTTCAGCGCGCCGACGATCAGAAATCCGTCTTTCATTTGGTTGTCATCCTTTCCTATGGGTCGGTCGGCGGATCAGTCGGCGTTCTCCTCGCGTACCAGGATCAGTTCGTTCGCGTAGGGCAGCGCCTTGATCGCGTCGCAGAGCACGTGCCACTCGTTCAGTTTGTGCGAGCGGCGCGCGTAATACATATTGATCAAAACCTCGTAGTTGAGGGTCACCGTCCGGAGCTGGTTGTAGCTCTCGGGGAGCAGCTGGATCATATCGAGCCAATCCTGCTTATCCTTGGTCTCGACGAAGCGCAGGCGCGCCTCTTCAAGATACGAGATGATACCGTCGAGCACGGCAAGACCCGCTTCGCTCATCCCGTCGCAGGAGAAGTCCTCCCGTCCGAAGGGTTTGGCGTGGATCTTGTGCATCGTACTGGTCGAGTTGGCGACCGTTCCGACCTTGTAGGTGTCGAACTCCTTCCACCAGTAGAGCGGTCCGGTGATATCCATCGAGACCAGGACCTGCCGGAGGAATTTCCGGTGATCCGACCCCGCCTTCGCCAGTTTGCGCGCCAGCGACAGATCGTTCGGTCCGAGGACGAAGGTCCCGTCGGGCTCCGTACGGCTGTCGTAGCGGTCCCAACTGTTCAGGGGGTTGCGGGCGCCGCGAATGGCGTTTTCAAAGTTCATGACCGAGATCCGTTCGACTTTCAGCATATCTTCCTCCGTTTTTTCGGGGGCGTGCGCCCTCCGGATATTTGATCGTGTGTTGGTTCAGATCCGTTTGAAGTGGTAGACCGCGGCGTCGAAGTCGCGCAGTGCCTTCCAATCAAGGGGCAGCCCGATCTCCGCAAGCGTGCTTCCGCGGAAGGTCGCTCCCGTCTCCTCGACGAGGTAGTCCGCCGCGGGATCAAGCCCAGGCAGGCGCGGGATGAACCGTTCGCCGTTGGTGAGGTTGAAGAGTTTGACCAACGTCAAAGCCGCCTTCGACTTGTCCTTTGCGGCGAGCAGGAATCCGAACGCTCTCCCCTCGAACGGGTCGGCGACGCGGTAGAGGTCGCCCGAGAGGATCAGATCCTCGTCGCGGCGGTAGAGCGCGTTCTGTTCCCCGATCTGCGCCTTTTCCTCGGCGGGGAGTTTCGAGAGATCGAGCTCGTAGCCCGTCGGTCCGAGATGCGCGACGGCGCACCGGGTGGCGAAGGGGGTCGTGCGCCCGTTCTGGTGGTTCGGGCAGACCGAGACGTGGCAGGACATCGCGGACGGCGGGTAGCAATAGGACGTGCCGTACTGGATCATGCACCGCATCCCCGCGTCGGTGTCGTCCGACGTCCAGATCTGCGGGAAGTAGCGGAGCATCCCGAAATCGTACCGCGAGCCGCCGCCCGAGCATCCCTCGAAGAATACCGCGGGATTGGCGAGCACGATGCGGTCGAAGAGATCGTAGAGCCCGAGGGCGTATTCGTGGGCGAAGCACTCGCGGTCGTTCGGATCGGCGGCGGAAGACCAGAGATCCGAGACGTTGCGGTTGCTGTCCCACTTGACGTAGTCGATCGCGTTCTCCCGCAGCACCCGGTTGACCGATTCGACGATATAGTCGCGGACGTCTTTTCGGGTGACGTCGAGAACGAGCTGACGGCGGGAAAGAAGCGGCTGATACCCGGGGCATCCGATCGCCCAATCGGGATGGGCGCGGTAGAGGTCGGAATCGGGGTTGACCATTTCGGGCTCGAACCACAGACCGAACTTGAGCCCGCGGGCGTGGCAGCGGTCGATAATGGGTTTCAGCCCGTCGGGGAGCTTGTTCCGGTTGACCGTCCAGTCGCCCAGCCCCGCGGAATCGTTGACCCGCGCGCCGAACCAGCCGTCGTCGAGAACGAAGGTGTCGATCCCGGTCCCCTCCGCGGCGTCAATGATGGCGAACAGCCGTTCGTAGTCGAAGTCGAAATAGGTCGCCTCCCAGTTGTTGACCACGATCGGGCGGGGTTTATTCACGAAAGCGGGGTTGACGATATGCGCGCGAGCGTAGTCGTGGAACGCGCGCGAAAGTCCGCCGATCCCCTCGGACGAGAAGACCAGCACCGCTTCGGGCGCGTCGAAGCTCTCCCCGGGAGCAAGCGTCTTCGCAAACGCGAAATCGTTGATACCACCGGTCAGGCGGGTCGTGCCGTTCTGCGCCCCCTCGCACGCGATCTTCCACGACGAGGAGTAGACCAGCGCCATTCCGTAGCAGCGACCGGCGTTCTCGCCCGCCGCTTTTTCGACGAGGGCGGCGAAGGGATTGAGGGACGCAGAACTGCTGACCCGTTTGGAGTCGACCGAGGTGACGCCGTGACGGATCGGGGTGCGTTCGGGCGTACGCTCGCGCGCCCACGCGCCGTAAAGCGTGATCAGGTCGTAGCCGTTGTCGGGGAGATCCAGCGCCGCCGAATAGGCGCGCAGGATCTTGCAATCGGATTTCCCCGTATTGGTGATCCGCGCAGAGCGGGCGATCACCGGGCAATCGTCGCACACGGTATAGAACAGGTCGACCGACGCGCCTCTGACCGGGTCGGCAAGCGTGATCGCGAGCGTCTCCCCGCCGAAGGAGGTCGGGAGCCCCGCGAGTTTGTGGTCTTTTACGATCCGGTGACCGGTATAAGCGAGATCCAGCGCCGTTTCGCCCTCGGCGCCGCGCAGGATCAGCATCGGTTCGCGGTAGTCGCCCCGACCGTAAACGGGGGCTTCCAAGAGGATCTGATTCTGACTTAACTTGCCGGGAACGCGGGCTTCAAACGAAGTCGCCGCCTCTCCCCGGTAAAGGGAAAGATCGTCGGACGGACCGATCGGCGCGCCGAAATAACGGTGTTCGAGCACCCCGTCGGTGACGCCCATCGCGTAGGTAACGCCCTTCCCCGTCAGGGTGAAGGTCGCCGTCTTTTTGTCATATGCGATCATAATCGGATCCTTTCCGTTTGAAATCATTCGGACTATTGCAGTTCGGGCGGAAGCACGTCGCCGTAGGAGACGGTATAGCGCCATTCGACGACGTCCCCCGGCGAAAGGACGTACGCGGAGGCGCTCCGGTCGATGAAAACGCCGTTGACCAGAACGATCCAACCCGATTCGCCCCCCGCCGAAAACTCGGCGAGATCGTTGATCGAAGAAACGTAGTAGGCGCCGCCGAAAACCGTCTGGTACGCAATGCGCAGCCGCGCGGGCTTTTCGGCGCGGAGGAGAAGGTCGAACGCGGTCATTCCCTCCGTATACAGAAAGCGGGTTTCGGAAAGATAGACCAACCCTTCGGGCAATTCGTTTCTGACCGAAGCGGAGATCTCGTCCAGATGACCGTCGAGCGCAAGGCAGTCGACCGAGAGCGTGACGACGTCCGCCCCCTCGGGGATCTCTTCGGGATTGTAAAGGTAGTGTTCGTCGACCGACTCGACCCGCCCGAAGAGCAGGACGCAGCCGACGACGAGCAGCAGCAGGAGAAATCCCGCCGCGACCGAAAGACAGGTCTTTTTCATCGTTTACGCAGGATCAGCGGCTGCTGTCGTAGTAGGGATACTCGATCCGCTTGACGTCGATCCGCTCCCAGTTCGCGAAATCGTTGGCGTCGCCCGTGATCTTGTAGGTGATGAGGTTCCAGTCGCGGGAGGCGGTCGACCGGTTGGCTTTCGCACCGTTCATGTAGAAGTAGCGCACGACCTCCTCGTCCTCCTCAATATCGTCGACCGATCTGCCGACGGCGGTATGGTCGAGCCCGAGCGCTTCGAGGATGGTCGGGCAGAGGTTCTCGTGGGAGAGCTGTTTCTGCGAACGGCGCAGCGGGACGGTCGTATCTTCGCCCGCCGGCTTGATCATCAGGACAGGGACGCGCTCGCCGGTATCGGGTTCGCCCGTCAGGACGTTCTCGATCTCGCTCGCGTGTTCGAGGTCGGTGATGGTCCCCGTTCTGCCGTGGTCGGCGGTCACGATGACGGTCGTCTTGTCATAAAGACCCGCCTCTTTCAGCTTGTCGATATAGATCAGGAGCGTGCCGATATCGCCCCGCGTCTGCTGGAGCAGTCCTTCGCGCTTCCCCTCCTTATCGGTCGGGAAGGTCGTCCGGTTGCCGTTGGCGTCCATATAGTAAGGTTCGTGCGAGCCCGACAGATGGTAGAACAGATAGGTCGCGGCGGTGTCCCTGACGGTGAGCCCGTCCCGAACGAGATCGGCGCGGAAGCGGACGTCGTCGCTCGAATACACGTCGTATTTGGCGTCGGGATCGTCGTAGATATAGGTGAAATAGTCGTTGGTGTAATAGTGAAAATAGGGCTTCAGCGCCTCGGGCGTCCAGCGGTAGGACGAGAGGATCATCATAGCGGAGAGGATCCTCCCCTTCGGGGGAAGCTCCATCGGGGGCGCGGCGTTCTCGACCGTGCCGATCAGCCATTCGGCGTTCCCGATGGTGTAGGGGACGTCGGTGTAGACCCGCGCGTCGATCCCGCCCTCGCGGAGCGCGGCAAGGAAAGGCGAGGTCGTAAAGGCGTTTTCGAGGTATTCGCGGGGCTTCACCGAATAGTCGGTCCTGACCCCGGTGAGCAGGTAGGCGACCGAGGGATAGGTGCGCGAATAGCTGCCGACGAAGTTCTCGTAAAAGGTGAAGCCGCCGAGCTTGTTTTCAAGTTCGGGCTCCGCCTCGAGGATCGCGTCGGCGTACTTGTTGTCGAAGCGGTCGAGCAGGAAGACCACGACGTTGTTGTTCTCCGAAACGTCGTAGATACCCTCGCGTTTGAGGTAGCCGTTCTGCGAGTTGTCGTAGAGCGAATCGGAGGTCAGGAGCATCACGATCAGGGCGACGGTCTGCGCGACGAACAGGAGCCCCGCGATCCCGCGGACGGCGTACTTCCAGGCCTTCGGGAACAGATAGTGGATAAGGAACGGCAGCAGGATCAGGATCACCCAGAGCGCCAGATTGAGTATCGTCTTGACGCGGTAGTCGTGCCACGCGACGTCGGCGCCGTCGAGGGTGCCGTGGTCGATATTGAACAGGTTGCACTGCAGGTAGCCGCAGATAAGGAACCCGACCGAGAGCGACACGAGAGCGTTGTGGATCTTGCCCCGGACGAGGGTCAGGATCGCGCCGAGAGCGGCGAACACCCCGAGCGCAAGAAAGATCAGCGGTGGGGTCAGCGTCCTGATCCCGAACGGCAGGAAACTGTTGTTCTTGACGAAGACCTCAAGCGGCTGGAAAAGACAGAACGTATAGGCGACGGCAAACGAGACCGGCAGGGCGTTGAACAGCCGCTGCTTCCAGTTCCGCTTGTCGCGCCAGAGGAATGCAAGTTTTTCGCCCGCCGTCGCCGGACGCTTCTTCTTTTCCGGGGCGGGGGCCGTCGGTCTTTCGACGTTGGAGTCCATAGGATGTTGTCCTCGCTTTAAAAGTTTTATCTTGCATATTATATCATTTTACGCGCGAATTGTAAAGAGCGAAAACAAAAAAAGTCTCCCGACGCGCCGCTTGAACAAAAAATGCGGAGAAACAGGTTGACAAGCGTTCAATTTTATGCTACAATCTTATGCGTTTGAACGCCCCGCGGGGCGGGTCCCCTTTTTCCAGGCGTGACCGGAGGGGAAAAAACGAAAGGAAAACGGAATGCTGACCGAAAAAGAATTTGACGTACTGACCGCCCTGGAAGCGGCGAAGCGACCTCTCTCCCAGCGCGCTCTGGCAATCAGCGCGAAGATCTCGCTCGGAATGGCCAACAAGACCGTGGCGTCCCTTACCGAAAAGGGGCTGATCGCGGACGGAAGGGTCACCGAGGCGGGGCTCGCGGCGCTGGAGCCCTACCGCGTGAAACGGGCGGTATTCCTCGCCGCCGGATTCGGTTCGCGGCTGGTCCCCATTACGCTGAACACCCCGAAGCCGCTGGTACGGGTCAAGGGGAAGCGCATCATCGATTCCCTGCTCGACGCGATCGTATCGGTCGGGATCGAGGAGATCTATATCGTGCGGGGGTATCTCGCGGACCAGTTCAACCAGCTGCTCCCGAAATACCCGAATATCGTGTTCATCGACAACCCGATGTATATGGAGGCGAACAACATCTCCTCCGCCCTCGTCGCGCGGCACTTTCTTGAGAACGCCTATATCTGCGAAGCCGATCTTCTGCTCTACAATCCCGCCCTGATCACCAAATATCAGTACCGCTCGAACTACCTCGGGATCCCGATGGAGCGCACCGACGACTGGTGCCTGACGACCAAGCGCGGGATCGTCACCAAGATCGGGATCGGCGGCACGAACTGCCACCAGATCGTCGGGATCTCCTACTGGAACGCCGAGGACGGCGCGCGGCTCGGACGGCAGCTCGAGGAGGACTTCAACGCCCCGGGCGGCAAGGAACGCTTCTGGGATCAGGTCCCGCTCGAAAACCATATCTCCGACTACAAAGTAGGCGTGCGCGAATGCCGCTTCGAGGACATCTGCGAGATCGACACCTTCGCCGAACTGCAGAAACTCGACGAGACCTACCGCATCCGGTAAAAAACCCTTCCCTTTTTCGGGGGGCGGTTATCAAAAATCAAGCGCAGACCGTGTAAAACGGTCTGCGCGGTTTTTGTTTTTTCGGCGATCAGAGGGCGGCGGAAATGCCCGCGAGCAGATCGGAGAACTCCTCGTAGGCGGGCAGATCGGGGTTGTCGGCTTTGATCTTTTCAGTCGAGCGGAAAAGGAATCCGGCTTTGCTCGCGCGGATCATCCCGAGGTCGTTGAAGCTGTCGCCCGCTGCGACGGTTTCGAATCCGATCGACTGCAGGGCGCGGACGGTCGAGAGTTTGGAGTTGGCGATCCGCATCCGGTAGCCGGTGATCTCCCCGTCCGATGCGACCTCGAGCGTGTTGCAGAAAAGGGTCGGCATCCCGAGCTTCTCCATCAGGGGGGCGGCGAACTGCTCGAAGGTATCCGAGAGGATCAGCACCTGCGTCTTTTTGCGCAGGGCGTCGAGAAAGTCCTTCGCGCCCGGGAACGGATCGATCCCGGAAATGACTTGTTTGATCTCGTTCAGCCCGAGTTTGTGCTCCTTCAGGATCGCGAGCCGGAACTGCATCAGTTTGTCGTAGTCGGGCTCGTCGCGCGTGGTTCGTTTGAGTTCCTCGATCCCGGTCGCGCGGGAAAAGGCGATCCAGATCTCCGGTACGAGTACCCCTTCCATGTCAAGGCATACGATGTTCAACGTGGTTTCTCCTTTGGTATTCCTGTGTATTTGCTC
>JAGCYR010000001.1 GCA_017960705.1 Clostridia bacterium
AACATACCGCGGTGCGTGCAGCCCGCGCACATCCTCGGGGGGCGGGCGGGGATCGGGTCTTCCAGAACCACGTGGGGGTGGGGTTCGATGCGGAAGGCGGCGGCGATCACCGACTGGCTGTACTCGCCGATCGGGGAGAAGATGGATTTGCCGTCGACCTTGACGCCGATATTCCGGCAGTGATCCTCAATGAAGCCGTCGAGCTCCTCGATCACGACCACGCGCTCGACCGAGGCGGCGAATTTCTTGATCAGGTCGACCGGAAGCGGCCAGACCATCCCGAGTTTCAGCACGCTGACCTCGTTCCCGAGCGCCTCGCGCACGTACTGGTAGCAAGTGCCGGAGGTGATGACGCCGACGTGCTTGCCCCCTTCCTCAATCCGATTGAGGGGGGAGGTTTCGGCGAAGGCGGTCAGCTTTTGCAGCCGCTCTTCGACGAAGGGGTGCCGTTTTTTGGCGTTGCCCGGCATCATGATAAACTTCTCGCCCTTGCGCTCGTAAGGGATCGGATCGGGAACTTGGCGCTCGCCTGTTTCGACCACGCTCTGCGAGTGCGCGATGCGGGTGCAGAGACGGAACAGGACCGGGGTGTCGAAGGTCTCGGAGATTTGGAACGCCTCTTTGGCGTAGGCGAGGCACTCCGCCGAATCCGACGGCTCGAGCATCGGGATCTTCGACGCCTTCGCGTAGTGGCGGGAGTCCTGCTCGTTCTGGCTGGAGTGCATCGCGGGATCGTCCGCGACGCAGATCACCAGCCCCCCGTTGACCCCGGTATAGGAGAGGGTGGACAGCGGGTCGGCGGCGACGTTCAGCCCGACGTGCTTCATACACGTTACGGCTCTCACGCCCGAGAGCGACGCGCCGAAGGCGACCTCGGTCGCGACTTTTTCGTTCGGCGCCCACTCGGAGTAGAGGTCGGGGTATTCCGAGAGGAACTCGGTGATCTCGGTCGAGGGGGTGCCGGGATAGCTCGCGACGACCGATACGCCGCCCTCGTAGAGCCCGCGCGCGACCGCCTCGTTTCCGATCATCAATCGTTTCATGTTCGTATCCTTTCGCCCGTCAGTCGGGGGTTTCGTTTCTCTTGTCGATGATCCGCTTCGCCTTGCCCTCGTAGCGCTTCAGCGAGGACGGGGCGGCGAGGGTGACCTTCGCCTTGATGCCGAGAACCGTCTGCAGTTTTGCAACCACCGTCTGGCGGAGACCGTCGAGGGCGGCGTAGTTTTCAAGCAGCGAGGCGTCGGTCAGCTCGACCCGCACTTCGAGGTAGTCGGTGTAGTTCTGGCGCGTCAGGATCAGTTCGTAGTGCGGCGCGATCCCCTGAATGGCGGCGATGACGCTCTCGATCTGGGACGGGAAGACGTTGACGCCGCGGATCTTCAGCATATCGTCCGATCTGCCGCGCACCTTGTCCATACGGGCGAAGGTCCGTCCGCAGGCGCAGGGCTCGTAGTTGAGCCGCGTCAGGTCCTTGGTGCGGTAGCGCAGGAGCGGGATGCCCTCTTTGGTAAGGGTCGTGACGACAAGTTCGCCGCTCTCGCCGCGCTCGCGGGGCTCTCCCGTCTCGGGATCGATGATCTCGGGGAGGAAGTGGTCCTCGTTGACGTGCAGACCGCAGCGCAGGTGACATTCGCCGGACACGCCGGGACCCATCAGCTCGCTCATACCGTAGTTGTCGGTCGAAAACAGTCCGAAGCCCTGCTCGATCTTGTCGCGCAGCGCGTCGGTGCAGCCCTCCGAGCCGAAGAGCCCGATCCGGAGCTTCAGCTCGTCGCGGGTGATGCCCATCCCCTTCGCCACTTCGCTCATATACATCGCGTAGGACGGCGTACTGATCAGAACGGTGGTGCCGAAGTCTTTTAAGAGCATCGCCTGTTTTTCGGTGTTGCCCGAGGAGACCGGGATGACGGCGCACCCGACCTTTTCAAGCCCGTAGTGCAGACCGAGCGCCCCGGTGAAGAGCCCGTAGCCGAACGAGACCTGCGCGATATCGCTCTCGTCCACCCCGACGGCGCGGATCAGACGCGCCACGCAGTCCGACCAGTTGTCGAGGTCGTTGCGGGTGTAGCCGACGACGGTCGGTTTTCCGGTCGTGCCGCTAGAGGCGTGGATACGGACGATATCCTTCATCGGCACGGCGAACAGACCGTACGGATAGTTGTCGCGGATGTCCGCCTTGGTGGTCAGCGGGATGTACTTGACGTCCGAGAGGGTTTTGATCTTCTCGGCGGTCACGCCCGCTTCGGCGAGCCGTTTGGCGTAGAAAGGAACGTTCTTGGCGCAGTAGTCCACCTGGTGGCGGAGCCGCTCCAGCTGAAGCCGCTCGAGTTCCTTTCTCGGCATGGTCTCGATCTCTTTTTGAAAAAACATGTTGATCCTCCTGCCCGAATTGCTCGGGAGTACTTGATTTTTTACGTCGGATAAGATATACTGGATATCGGAATTTTCTTCTCTTCCGGACGGGGGAGAAGAAAGCGAGGGACCAAATGAGTCTGATCGATTTTCACACCCACATATTCCCCGACAAGATCGCTCCCGCGACGGTCGCGGCGCTCGCGAAGGCGGGCGGGACCAAACCCGAGGGCGGAACGGGAACGCTTGACGATCTCGAACGGCTCGCTCTGCGCGAGGACGTTTCCCTCTGCGTGAACCTCCCCATCGCGACCCGCCCCGATCAGGCGGCGTCGATCAACCGCTTCGCCAAAGAGGTAAACGGGCGGGACGGTCGGGTCATCAGTTTCGGCGCGATCCATCCCGACGCCGCCGAGCCCGAACGCGAACTCGAAGAGCTCGCGGAGGCGGGGTTCCGGGGCATCAAGCTGCATCCCGATTATCAGGGGCATTACGCCGACGATCCGTCGGTGATCCGGGTGGTGAAAGAAGCCAAGCGGCTGGGGCTGCATACCGTGTTCCACGGCGGGGTGGATATCGCGTTCCCGAACGACGTGCACGCCGCGCCGGAGCGGATGGCGAATCTCCTTTCCGCACTCGGCGAGGGAGAGGGCAAGGTGATCGTCGCGCATATCGGCGGCTACGGGCTGTGGGACGAGGTGGAACGGCTGTTGGTCGGGCGGGACGTCTGCTTCGATCTCTCCTACGGGATCGACCATCTGCCCGAGGAACAGCTCTTGCGGATCGTCACGCGGCACGGGGCGGACAGGATCCTCTTCGGCTCGGACTACCCGTGGCGGGACCCCGCCGATATCGACCGCGTGCTCGCGAAGCTCCCGCTTACGGACGAACAGTTTGCGCTGATCCGTTCGGGAAACGCCGAGCGGCTGCTGGGGCTGGACACGTGCGCCCGCGCTGAATAAATAATCATCCCGCGTGAATAACTTTAGATAATATTGTATCATTGTAATAAGGGTTTGTCAAGGATAAAAACACGATTTTTACGGGCGAAAAACGATTTTTGAAAAGGAAAACCGATCCGGGCGACCGGACGGCGAGAGGGGAAAACGGATGACGGATATACGGGACGGTTCGGAGAAGGATCTCGGGATCGGGATCGTCGGGACGGGAAAGATCAGCAGGCAGTTCGCGGAGGCGCTCCGCATAACGCCGGGCGTTTCGGCGCGGTCGGTCTACTCCCGGAAAGCCGAGACCGGAGAACTCTACGCCAAAGAGTGCGGAGTCCCCGCTTCGACCGACTCCTGGGAGGGGTTTTTGTCCGATCCCGCGATCGACGCGGTCTACGTAGCCACGCCAAACGTCGCGCACTTCGGACAAGCCCTCGACGCTCTGAAGGCGGGGAAGCACGTCCTCTGCGAGAAGCCGCTGACCACCGATGCCGCCCGTTTCGATTATCTGGCGCGGGAAGCGAAGGCGCGCGGGCTGGTTCTGATGGAGGGGATGCGGATCCTGCACGACCCGGTCTTCTCCCTGATCCGGAAGGCGGTCGCCCGGCTCGGCAAGATCAGGCGCGCCGAGTTCATCTACTGCCAGTATTCCTCCCGCTACGACAAGTTTAAGGACGGGATCATCCTGAACGCCTTCGACCCCGTGCTCTCGAACGCCGCGGTGATGGACATCGGCGTATATCCCGTTGCGCTGAACGTCGCTCTGTTCGGTCTGACCGACGATATTTCGGCTTCGTCGACCTTCCTCTACAACGGATTCGAGGGCGACGGGACCGCGACGCTCCGTTACGACGGGTTTGCATCGACCCTGACGTGGTCGAAGATCGCCGACGTGACCTCCCCCTCGGTCGTGATCGGGGAGAACGGGTCGCTTCTGATCGACCGTCTTTCGGGAACCACGCGGGTCGACTGCGCCGAGACGGGCGGGAGAGCCGAGACCATCCCCTATTTCCCGTCGGAGAACAACATGATCTACGAGGCGGCGGATCTTCGCGACGCGATCCGGGGAAAGCTCGATCCCGAACCGTTTCTCGAGATCAGCCGGATGACCGTCGTGACCCTCGACGCGATCCGCCGCGCCGCCGGGATCAAATTCCTCTCGGACGCCCAGCCGATCGAAGGATAAGAGAGCGCTTCGCGAAAAAGACGTCAGGCGTTTGAAAACAGCGGCGCGTAAACATTCCTTTACATCCGGCAAAACGTCTCTCAAATAAACGACCGACCCGCGGGATCCTCCGCGGGTCGGTGAATAAAAGGTTGCGGCAAGGGGGCGCGCATACGTCGCGAAAACGGGCGAAACAGAGCAATTTCGGGACCGGTCAGTTTTTCTGCTCCGCTTCTTCCCGTCGCTTTTTATCCAGCCAGCTCTGCAGGATCAGTTCCGCCGAGAGTGCGTCGACCTTCTCCTTGCGCTTTTTGCCGAAGGTCTCGGTCGCCGTGAGGAAACGCGACGCCTCCATCGTGGTCATCCGTTCGTCCTCAAAGTAGATCGGGAGGGCGGTCTCGGCACGGAGCAGATCGGCGAAGGCGCGCACGATCCCGGCGCGGGGACCCTCGCTGCCGTCCATGTTTTTCGGAAGTCCGACCACGATCCCGACGGCGTTCTGCTCTTTCGCGATCTTCGCCACCTCGACGGCGGTATTTTTCATTCCGCCCGGCTTGATCGCGCCGACAGCCGACGCCATCAGACCGAGCAGGTCGGACGAGGCGATGCCGGTGCGGACGTCGCCGTAATCCACGC
Source organism: Clostridia bacterium (assembly GCA_017960705.1). GTDB lineage: Bacteria > Bacillota > Clostridia > Oscillospirales > CAG-272 > UBA1740. The sequence goes on from JAGCYR010000001.1 coordinate 5,101, forward strand.
CGATCAGTTTTCCGTTCATAGTTTTCTTCTTTCCGCCCGATGGGGCTGATATCGTTCCGGTTTTTCCGGTGAAAGGGGCTGCCGATGAGAGACTTTTCGCTTGCCGATTGGGTCTATCCCGCGCTGGTTTGCCCGAAGTGCCGCCTTCCGCTCCTGCGGGTCGGCGGGTCGGTGCGCTGCGCGGCGGGGCATTCATACGATCTGTCGGCGAAGGGCACGCTCAATCTGTCGCCCGCCGCCGGGAAGAACCACGGTGACGACGCCGACATGATCGCCGCGCGCCGCCGCTTTCTCGAAACGGGATCCTACGCGCCGCTTGCCTCCGCCCTCGCGGACGAGATCGCGGAACGGATCGGGGAGGGTTCTCCTTTGATCCTCGACGCGGGCTGCGGGGAGGGGTACTATACCGCCGCCGTCGCGCGCAAACTGCCGTCGGCACGCCTGATCGGGTTGGATCTCTCCCCCGAGGCGGTGAGGGCGCTTGCCGGGCGGGACGAAGCGCGGGAGGGGCGTATCTTTCCGCTGATTGCGGGGGTCTACCGTCTGCCTCTCGGCGACGGGTCGGTCGACGGGGTGATCTCGGCGTTCTCGCCCTACGCGGGGGAGGAGTTCCGGCGGGTGCTGCGCCCCGGCGGGTACCTGTTCCGCGCGATCCCCGACCGGCGGCATCTGTTCGCCTTAAAGGAAGTTCTGTACGACCTGCCCTACGAGAACGAGGTCGCGGGTTTTGAGGAAGAGGGGTTCGATTTCTGCGGCGCAAAGGAGATCAGGACGGTCTTCACGCTGAAAACCCCCTCCGAGATCGCGGATCTCTTCCACATGACCCCCTACGGCTACCGCACCCCGCCCGCGGGGAAGGAGCGGCTCGCCGCCCTTTCGGAGCTCTCCGTCGGGGCGGAGTTTCTTCTGCTTACCTATCGGCGGGCGTGACCTCGTCGGGGAGGAACACGGTGAACGCCGCGCCCTCTCCCGGGGTCGATCCCACGTCGATCCGTCCGCCGTGCAGGTCGACGATCCGCCTGACCAGCGGCAGCCCCAGCCCGTTGCCCTCCGCCTTATGGGAGGTGTCGCCCTGAAAGAACGCTTCAAAGATATGCTTTTTGGTTTCCTCGTCCATTCCGGCGCCGTTGTCCGAGACGGTCACCGTGACCCCGCCCTCGGTCCGCCGGCAGGAGACGCGGATCACGCCGCCCTCGTCGGGGCAGAACTTGATCGCGTTCGAGAGCAGATTCTCCCAGACGTGGAAGAGCATTTCGGCGTTGGAGGAATAGGTGACGGTCTCGTCCAGATCGAGCGAAAGCTCGACCTTTTTTTTGCTCCAGTCGCGCTCCAGCATCAGGATCGCGTCGCGAAGCTGTTCGGTCAGGTCAAAGGATTCACGCTCCGAGATGATGCGCTGATTCTCGAGTTTGGAGAGCAGGAGGATGGCGGTGGTCATTCCGGTCAGGCGGTCGCACGCCTCGGTGATGATGCGGATGTATTCCTCCCGTTCCTCGTTTGAGAGCGCGGGATCCGCGAGTTCGCGGACGTAGCCGCGGATGGCGTTCAGGGGGGTCTTGAATTCGTGCGAGACGTTCCCGATGAAGTCCTTGCGGAAGATCTCGATGCCCGACAGCTCGCGCTCCATATCGTTGAAGGACTCGATCAGCCGGCTGAACTGGTTTTTGCGGAAGCGGACCGGGACCGGCGTCGAGAAATCGCCCCTTGCGATGCGCTCGGTCGCGCGGATCAGATCGTCGACCGGACGCAGGATCTGTTTGGAAACGATGATCGAGAAGAAGGTGCCGAGCAGGATGCTGGCGGGCAGGGCGATCAGGACCAGAACGATCGGCGTATAGCGCGTAAAGCCGTCCGGATTGGCGTGGTAGACCGCCGAGGTGATGCCGCCCGCGATGACGGCGGACGCCAGCATAATGAGGAAGACCGAGCCGATCATGGTGAAGCGGAAGGAGTGCAGGATCGCCCCGATCCGCCGCTTCAGCCCGCGAAAGAAACCGCCGACCGTCATTTCTTGTCCTCCCCGTTCAGGTTGGCGCGGTAGCCCAGCCCCCGGATGGTCACGATCTCAAAGTCGCGGCAGTCGGGGAAACGGTCGCGCAGCCGCTTGATATGCACGTCGACGGTGCGCTCGTCGGTGTCCGATTCCATTCCCCAGAGTTCGTCCATCAGCTGTCGGCGGGTGAAGATCTTGCCGGGGTAGGAGAGCAGTTTGAAGAGAAGCAGGAACTCTTTTTGGGGCAGGATCTGTTCGCCCCCGCCGGATTCGCTGACCGAAAGCGCGTCGTAGTTCAAGGCGTACCGCCCGACCGTCAGCCGCCGCTCGGTCGCGATCTTCGCCCGCCGCAGCAGCGCGGAGACCCGGAGCAAAAGTTCCTCCTCGTCGATGGGTTTTACCATATAGTCGTCCGCCCCGGCGGAGAACGCCTGCCGCTTGTCCGAGAGCGAACCCTTCGCCGTGGTCATCAGGATCGGGGTCTCGTAGCGGCTGCCCCGGACGGTGCGGATGAACTCGAACCCGTCCATCCCCGGCATCATGACGTCCAAAAGGAACAGATCGACGTGATAGCGGTCCATCAGCTCGAGCGCCTCCGCCGCGTCGGACGCGGGGATGGGATCGTAGCCGCCGCGGCGCAGCACCTGACACGTCAGGCGTCTCGTCACCGCGTCGTCCTCAACGACCATAACGGCAAACATCGGTCTTCCTCCTTTTTCGGTCGGTTTTATTGGCAAGTTTGGCGACGTTCGCATAGAATACGAACGGAAAATCAAACGACTTCCACAAATCGTTAATAAAGAATTCTTGATGCGTTCACACTCAAGTCATATATTACTGCTACAATTCGTCCTATCCCGTGCGGGGCGCAACGCTCCGAGGGACGGAAGGAGAATCTCTCGCTATGGAAATGATCGGTCAGACCGTAAAGCATAAAACGCTCGGTGAAGGCACGGTCGAAGCGGCGAACGGCAAGTATCTGTCGATCCGCTTCGGATGCGGGCTCAAAACCTTCGTGTACCCCGACACCTTCGGAAAGTTTCTTACCGCCGTCGATCCGGCGTTCGCCAAACAGGTCGAAAACGACCTTGCCGCGGGCAGGAGCGAAAAGGAGAAAACCGAGGCGCTCCGCCGTGAAGAAGCCAAGTGCTTTCGGAGCGGCATCGTGATCCCCGGCCGCGCCGCGCAGCCCGAGGACGACGGGCAGAGCGTGTACGTAAAAGACGACGGCGAAGATTTATGATCCCGTATCGCCTCACCGCAGGGTGGGGCGATAATTTTTTGGCGCCCCGTTTTTGACGGTTTTATTTTACCACGGCGGGCGAAAAAAATCAAGTTCCGGTGGACAATTCGGGAAATCTGTGCTACAATAGACAAAAACGGAAAGGGGAGACGGTATGGGCGTTCTCGGACGTTACGATACGCTGGTCTGGGACTTCAACGGCACGCTGCTCGACGACGTGGATCTCGGGATCGAGTGCGCAAACGAGATGCTCTCCCGGCGGGGGCTTCCCGTCATCCCCGACCGCAAACGGTACTTCGAGCTTTTCGGCTTTCCGATCGAGGATTATTACCGCCGACTGGGCTTCGATTTTTCGCGCGAGCCCTACGAGGTCCTGGCGCACGAATGGATCGCCGAATACCGCTCCCGCGAACGGAACGTGCCGCTGCGCGAGGGGGCTGAGGCTCTTCTCTTTGCCGTTCGGACGGCGGGGGTAAGACAGGCGGTGCTCTCCGCGACCGAATCGAAGATGCTGAAGGAGCAGCTCGCCGATCTCGGGATCCTCGGCTATTTCGACGAGGTGGTCGGACGGGGGGATATCTACGCGCCCGACAAGACCGGGCTCGCCCGCCGCTGGGCGGAGGAGAAAAAACCGGGGCGCTGTCTTCTTATCGGGGACACCGAGCACGATCTCGCCTGCGCCGTCGCGGCGGGATTCGACTGCCTGCTCGTGCGGGGCGGGCATACCGCGGACGCGGACCTTGACGCGCTCGGCTGTCCGGTGTACGACGACCTGTACGCGGTGAAGGAGGTGCTGTTCGGTGCTGAATCTTGACCGCGAGGGCGAAGAATTCGTCTTTGAAAACGAGTGGGATATCCTGATCCCCGTCGAACTCTGTAAGACCCCCGAAGCGGGATTGGTCGTGACCGTGATCCCGCGGCTGAAAAAGCTGGGGCAACGGTTCTTGAAAGAATTCGCCGACCGCCCGTTTGCAAAAGAAGCTCTGGAATGGCTCCGTTCGGAGATCGCTTCGGTGAGCGCGGATTGGGGCTATCCCGTCGACCGTCATTCGGTGCGGCACTGTCGGATCTTCCGCTTCCCCAAAGGGGAAAAGGCAAGGGAAACCCTCCCCGGCGGGCGCGTGCTGACCGAAGCCGACGAAGAGATCAACGAAACCACTTTTGATATCTCGGAGAGCGTTGCCGACGGGCGGCTCTGCTTCGGGCAGGAGGACGGCGGGAAGATCGTGTCGGTCGCCGTGACCCACGCCTCGCCCGACGAGAGAGAACCCGGCGGGACGCTCGAGATCGGTGTCGAGACCATCCCCCGGGCGCGGCGGCGCGGGTACGCCGTCTCGTGCCTTGCGGGGCTGACCAAAATGATCCTCGACAGCGGATTGATCCCCGAATACCGCTGTACCTGTTCCAACGCGGCGTCGGCAAAGGTCGCGCGGGCGGCGGGGTACCGGCAGATCGGGGAGGCGTGCTCGTTCGTTCTGCGGAGAGCGGGACGGTAAGCAAAGAAATCTTTACAAACAGGGAAGGAGGGGAACGGTATGGCGTACGACGCGGGGATGCTCCGCGCGGTGCTCGGCGAGATCAACCGGGAGACCGGCGAGGGCGCGAAGCTCGAAAAGATCTATCAGCCGGCGCGCGACGAAGTGACGCTGACCCTCCGGATGGGTAAAAATATCCGGCGGCTGGTCATCAACGCCGGGACGTCCTCTCCCAGAGTGTGCCTCTCGGATCTCTCCCGCGAGAATCCGACGGTCGCGCCCATGTTCTGCATGTTGCTCCGCAAGCATCTTGCCGGCGCGCGGCTGCTCCGCTGCGAGCAGATCGGCTTCGAGCGGGCGGCGCGGTTCGTGTTTGCGGGCTACGACGAGATGGGCTACGCGACCGAAAAAACGCTAATCGCCGAGGTGATGGGGAAGTACAGCAACCTGATGCTCCTCGACGCAAACGATAAGATCGCGGCGGTACTGCGTCCGGTCGATTTCACCACCAGCCGGCTGCGGCAGGTATTGCCCGGGATGACCTACGAACTGCCCCCTCCGCAGGACAAGGCGTCCCCGATTGGGGAGACGAGGGAGGGGTTTTTCGCTAAATACGGGGCGTATCCCCCGGAACTGCCGCTTGATAAGTTCATCCTATCCACCTATCTCGGTACGTCGAGACAGGTCGCGCAGGAGATCGCGTACCTTGCCGGGGGTCCCGACGCGCTCTGCCGGGACGTGTCCGCGGATAAGGTGTGGGCGGTCTTCTCCAAGTGGTTTGCCGACCTTGACGCGGGGCGGGTGACCCCGACGCTGGTGCTTTCCCCCGACGGGACGCCCGCGGACTTTTCCTACGCTCCCGAGACCTATCGCGGGGCGGGGTATCAAAACAAGGTCTATCCCGATTTCGCGGGGTTGTTCGACGCGTTCTTTGCCGAGCGCGACCGGATCGAGCGCACGCGCCAGCGGGCGCAGGACCTGATCCGTCTGCTCTCGGCGGCGAAGGGGCGGCTCTCGCGGAAGCTCGACGCGCAGACCGCGGAGCTTGCCGACACGGCGAAGGGCGAGGAGTACCGCCGGACGGGAGATCTGATCATTGCGAATCTCTACCGTTTGCGCCGCGGGGATCGGATCGTGTCGCTGATCGATTACGCGCTCGACCCGCCCGCCGAGGTGACGGTCGAACTCGACCCGCGGCTCTCGCCCTCGGACAACGCGGAGCGGTTCTACAAGCACTACCGCAAGGCGAAGACGGCGAAGGCGGTGCTCTCCGAACAGATCGCGCGCTGCCGCGAGGAGATCGAGTATCTCGAATCGGTGGAGAGTTTCCTTGACCGCGCGGAGACAGAGCAGGATCTTGCCGACATCCGCGACGAGCTCTACCGCGCCGGGTACGCGTCAAGGATGAAGAACTACGCGCCCCAAAAGCAGAACAAGCCCTCTCGCCCCACCGAGACGGTGACGCCGGGCGGGTATCGGGTCTTGATCGGGCGCAACAATCTGCAGAACGACCGTCTCACGTTTAAGGTCGCCGCCCGCAACGATCTCTGGTTCCACGCGAAGGGGGTGCCGGGGTCGCACGTGATCCTGCTCTGCGACGGGGCGGAGCCGTCCGCCGAGGATTACACCTTTGCGGCGTCGCTCGCGGCGGGCTACTCGAAGGCAAACGCCGCCGGGGGCGCGACGGTGCCGGTGGACTATACCCGCGTATGCAACGTGAAGAAGCCCGCGGGGGCGCGGCCGGGGTTCGTGATCTATAAGACAAACTATACGGCGTACGTTCTGCCGGAGAGGATCGGGGAATGGCAAAAGGACTGAACAATATGGTGGATCTGCTCGAACTGCAGAAGCGCTTTATCCTCGCGCATCTGCGTTCGGGGGACGTGGCGGTCGACTGCACGATGGGGAACGGGAACGATACCGCGTTCCTCTCCGAGTCGGTCGGTCCCGAAGGGAAGGTCTACGCCTTCGATATCCAGGAGGCGGCGCTCGACTCGACCCGCGCGCACCTGCAGGCGCTCGGCTGCCCCGAGAACTACACGCTGATCCACGCGTCGCACCACCGCATCCTCGAATTCGTAAAGGAAGCCCCGAAAGCGGTGATGTTCAATCTCGGGTACCTGCCGGGGAGCGGAAAGAAGCAGGTGACCACCATGCGGGAGACTACGATGGAGGCGGTCCGGGGCGCGATCGAATTGCTCGATCACGACGGGATCCTTCTGGTCGCGATCTATCCGGGACACGAGGAGGGACGGCTCGAGGGCGAGATGCTCGGGGAGTATTTCGCGACGCTCGACCGGCACCTGATCTGCTGTTCGTGCTTCAAGATCGTCAATTCGCCCACGTCGCCGTATTTTTACATCGTGGAGAAGAAATAAGGAACGACGGGGGATGCCCTGCGGGGGACGCCCTGCGGGGGAACGGGAGTTTTTCCCACTTTCTTTCGCAGAAAGTGGGGCAAAGAACTCTATAAAGAATAATAAATGCAAAACGGCGAGCCCCTGCGGACTCTCGCCGTTTTGCGGTTCTATAGCCGACTCTATGCGGGTCGGTTTTGCTTTTGGTTTATCGGCGCGCCGACCGCAGGGAGGCATATCGCGTTTCCCGAGCGGAGAGAGGGAAACATATCGCGCGAGCGCCGAAGGCGGGAGTATATCGCGCCCGAAGGGCATTTCGCAGCGTCCCGCGTCCCGCTTTTTTCAATTATAATAAAAATAATCCGAAAAACCTCTTGACAAACCCGGCGCGGTACGCTATAATAATGCCCGTTCCTAAGACAGCAGGTTACAGTAAAAGCGAAAGCCACCCTGCCGAGGAGAGAAGAATTGACCTATTGAAAACTTTGTTTTCGGTGATTCGTCCTTTCCCGTCTTGTGGGGAAAGGATTTTTTCTTTTCTTCCCTCTTAGCGAATAATCCATACGGAGGTGAACTCAATGCCCAGTCAGAAGATCCTGGAATCCAAGCAGGAGATCGTCCGGAATCTTGCCGAGAAGATCCGCGGCAGCGCCGCAGGGGTTCTCGTCAAGTACGAGGGGATCACGGTCGAGGATGACACGAAGCTTCGTGCCGCTCTCCGCGCCGCAGGCGTGGAATACTGCGTCATGAAGAATTCGCTCACCGGCCGCGCCTGTGAGGAAGTCGGATACGGCGATCTTAAGCAGTATCTGGTGGGAATGACCGCGATCGCACTTTCGCAGAACGACCCGGTCGCGCCCGCAAAAATCATCAAGGAGTATGCCGACAAGATCGAAACCTTTGAAATCAAAGCGGGTTTCGTTGACGGCGGTCTGCTTGATGCCGCAGGGGTCGGCACCCTTGCAAGTATCCCGTCGAAGGAGACGCTGATCGCGAAGATGCTCGGATCCATGATGGCTCCGCTCTACTCGTTCGCGCGCGTTCTTCAGGCGAAGATCGACAAAGACGGCGGCGCTCCCGCCGAAGCC
>JAGCYR010000073.1 GCA_017960705.1 Clostridia bacterium
CCTCCATCGGGGGCAGTTCGAGTTCGGGGGTGTCGAGTTTGACCGTGACCCGCGCGATGCGGTCGTCGGTCACCTCGTCCACGGTAAAGAGCAGGTCGCCGGTCTCGTATTCCTCGCCCTCCTCGGGGAGGCGTCCCATCCGTTCGAGCAAGAAGGTATGTATCCGCTTGCTGCGGAGGGCTTCGTCGGTATTCTCGTACCCCATCCCGTCGAACAGGGCGCCGAGCGTGAGCTTGCCGCTCGTTTCAAAGTAGTTGCCGCCGAGTTTGGCGAAATCGGGGTCGAACTCGTCGTCCTCGTCGTAGATCTCCCCGACCAGTTCTTCAAGGAAGTCCTCGACGGTGACGAGCCCCATGATCTTGCCGTTCTTGTCGCGGACGATCGCCATACAGCACTTGTTCCGGCTCATCTCGTCGAGCAGATCGTCGATCGGCGCGTCGAGGGGAACGAAGGTCGGTTTGGTCATCAGGCGGCGCAGATCGGCGCGCCCGGTGGTCATATAGGAACGCAGATAGTTCCGCACCATCAGGATACCGACCACCCTGTCTTTTTCAAGGACGGGCAGACGGGAATACTTGGTGCTTCGGATCAGATCGAGCACCTCGTCCTGCGACATGGAGAGCGAGACGTAGGTCACGTCGTCCCAGAGGGTCAGAACGTCGGCGACGCGGGTGCCGCCGAACTCGAGCGCGGATTGGAGCAGATCGCTCTGATCCTCGTCGATCACGCCCTCCTCCTCGCCGGTCTCGATGATCTCGGTGATCTCGTCCTCGGTCACGGTCGGCTCCGACGAACCGCCGGAGATCTTCGATACAAGCGCGGTCAAGCCCGAGAAAAGCAGGGTCAGAGGGGTCAGGATCCAGAGGAGAAAACGGAGGAAGGGCGCGAACGAAACGGCGACGGCGTCGTTGTCGTAATTCGCGAGGGTCTTGGGCGCGATCTCCCCGAAAAGGATAACGACGGCGGTCGTGACAAGGGTCGTCGCCGCGGTCTGCACTCCGGTCATGGTCTCCGCGTGAAGCAGTTGCAGGGCGAAGACGGTCGCAAGGGAGGCGCAGACGGTGTTGACGAGGCAGTTGCCCACGAGGATCGCCGTCAGAAACGTATCGAACTTATCGGACAGCGACAACGCCAGCGCCGCGCGCCGGTTGCCGTTCTCCGCAAGAGTTTTCAGTTTGATCCGATTCGCGCCGACGTAGGCGCTCTCGGACGCCGAGAAAAATGCGCTGAAGCCGAGCAGCAAAAGGCAGCCCAGAAGACACAGCGTACTGCTTGGGTCCATAAAAAGAAAAACCACACTCCTTCGTTTGAGGAAGATATTCTCCGCAGTTTTATTGGTAGAGTATTATAGTTAATTATACACACATTTGCGCCGTCTGTCAATCTTTTTCCGAAAGAATGGGTCAAAGTGGGGGATCAAAGCGAAAAAACGCGCCCCCCGGAGGGCGGATCCGGGCGAAGGTGGGAGACGCGGCGTGACTTTTGTTTTTTCGGGAAAAATCCAAGCCGCCCCCTTGATTTTGCCGGGGAGAATATGATAAAATATTTATATATGATAAAAAGGGGGATCCTGCGGATGGAAAAGCCGGCGAAAGACAGATCGAAAACGCCGGACGGTCCCCCGAAAAAGACCTCGCGCCGACGGCTGATCCCGCCCATCCTCACCCTGCTTTCCCTTTACCTCGCGTTTTCGTTTTTCGGGGAGCGCTGCGGGTTCGACGTCGGATTTCTCGGCTCCCGCCTGATCCGGCTGATGACCGGGACCTTCGGGCTGGGCGCCGTACTGATCCCTCCCCTGCTCGCGATCCTGTCGCTTCTGGCGCGGGAGGACTTTTCACGGGGACGGTTCCTTCCCCGCTCGGTCTTCGCCCTGCTCTTCCTCTTCGCGGTCTCGACCCTCTCGTCGAGAGGCGTTCCGCTCGGAGAGGCGTTCTCCCGCGGGATCGACCTTTCGGGGGGCGGGGCTGCCGGGGCGGTGTTCCGACGGGCGATCGAGAGTTCGTTCGGACCCGCGGGGATCGTTCTTCTCACGCTTTCGTTTCCCTTGTTCTATTTCGTATTCTTTCCTCCCGCGCACCGGGTCGCGGTCCCGGCTTTCCTCTCCGCTCCGTTCCGGAAGAGAGTGAAACCCGACCCGCCGGCGCCGCCGAAAGTAAGAAAGGAGTTGCCCATGAGTTCCCGCCAAAACAAGCCGACCATCGTCGGAGGGGACGGATATTATCCCGTCGCCCACCGTGAGGACGAATCGTTCTCCGAGATCCGGGCAAGAATGGAAAAAGAGGAGCGCACCGGCGCCGAACGCCGGGGCGTGATCGACGCCGCCGCGGAGGAGAAACGCGCCGAGGTCGATATCAGCATAGACCCGACGCCGGAGGAGAATATCGTTTTCACGCGGAGCGAAGTGTCCGCCCCCGTAGGGAGCTTCGCCCCGGATTCTCCCGACGTGGTGAGCGCGGCGGAGCTGTTCGGCAAACCGGGCTTCGCCTTTACCGAAGAATTCAACCGCACGCCGCCCCCCTCGGTCAAGCCGGAGGAGACGGTCCCTCTCCGCGCGCCCGTGACCGAAGCGCCGCGAACCTACGTTCCTCCTCGCCGTCCCGAGACCGCGGGGGGCTTCGTTCCCGACCACACCCCGATCCCGCCCGCCTACCGTCCGACCTTCTCCGGCCGTCCTGCTCCCTCGTCGGAGGTCGGCGCGGGAACGCCCTATATCCCGACCTTCCGTCCGAACGCGGTCGCAACGCCCGCGCCCGAGAACCGTCCCGTACAGACCCCGCCGCCGGTTTCCCCCGTGCAGACGGCGCCGACGCAGACTCCCGCGGAGGTCGTTCCTCCGACGGAGGCGCCCGCGGTTCAGCCGACGGCGCAGCCCGCGTTCCAACCCGCGCAACCGATGCAACCGGCGCAACCGGTGCAACCTATACAGCCCGTTTCTCCCGTGCAGCCGGCGGCGCCCGTGGCGCAGCCGCAGTTCCAACCGACCGCCGTGCCGACCCCGGCGCCGGCTCCCGTGGAAACGCCGGTCGCGGAGCGCAATCCCTTCACCTACACCGTGACCGAGCACAACGTGACCGACGGCGCCCACAGAGGGGGCGACGGTCTTACCATCGAGACCTCCCGCGTGTCCGACGCGGCGGCGGGAGAACAGAGAATCGGGGAGCCGATCTCGGGCATGACCCCGCAGCCCTCCGATCCCTACGCCGACTACTGCCCGCCCACGCTCTCGCTTCTGAAGCCGGGCGAAACCGCCATGTCCGCCTCCTCCGAGGAGGAGATCCGCAAGAACGCAGAGAAACTGATCGAGACGCTCGACAGTTTCCATATCGCGGCGTCCATCAACCACGTTTCGCGCGGTCCGCGTATCACGCGCTACGAGCTCCGACCCGAAAAGGGCGTCCGCATCCGGAACATCACCAACCTGATCGACGATATCTCGATGGCGCTCGCCACGCCGGGCATCCGGATCGAGGCGCCGATCCCGGGCATCGCCGCGGTCGGGGTCGAGGTGCCGAACCGCGTTTCGACCGCCGTCCGTCTCCGCGATATGCTGGATAACGACCAGTTCCGCACGGCGTCCTCCAAGACGACGGTCTGCGTCGGATCCGACGTCACGGGTCACCCGGTTTACGGCGATATCGCGAAAATGCCGCACGCCCTGATCGCGGGCGCGACCGGTATGGGTAAATCGGTCTGTATCAACTCGATTCTGATCAGTCTGCTCTACAAAGCGCGCCCCGACGAAGTGAAACTGATCCTGGTCGACCCGAAGAAGGTCGAGCTCGGGGTCTACAACGGCATCCCGCACCTGCTCGTCCCGGTGGTCGTCGAGCCGCAGAAGGCGGCGGGCGCCCTGGTCTGGGCGGTGGGCGAAATGGAGCGCCGCTTCAACCTGATCGAGCAGACCGGGGTCCGCGACCTCAAGGGCTACAACAAAGTGGTGAAAGAGCATCCCGAGCTCGGCGGAACGCCGCTCCCGCAGATCGTCATCGTCATCGACGAGCTGAACGACCTGATGATGAGCGCGCGCGACGCGGTCGAGGACGCGATCTGCAGGATCGCGCAAAAGGCGAGAGCCGCGGGGATCCACCTCCTGATCGGTACGCAGCGCCCGTCGGTCGACGTCATCACCGGCGTTATCAAGGCGAATATCCCGTCGCGGCTGGCGTTCCACGTCGCGTCGCAGGTCGACTCGCGCACCATCCTCGACGCGGGCGGCGCGGAAAAGCTGCTTGACCGAGGCGATATGCTGTTCTTCCCGGTCGGCGCGCCGAAACCCATCCGCGTACAGGGGTCGCTCGTCGACGACGACGAGGTCGAACGGGTCACGAGCTTCCTGAAGCAGGGCGTGACCGACGGCGGCACCTACGACAGCGAGATCATGGCGAACATCGAACGCGAAGCCGAGAAATGCGCCCCGAAGGATAAGCGCGCAGAGCGCGACGGGGACGGCGACGGATTCGGGGACGACGACGATATCTTCCACGATCCGCAGTTCATCGCCGCCGTCGAGATCGCCGTCAACCTCGGGCAGATCTCGACCTCGAAGATCCAGACCAAGCTCCGCATCGGGTTCCAGAAGGCGACCAATTTCATCGACCGGATGGAGGAAATGGGGATCGTCGGTCCGCACAACGGATCGAAACCCCGCGACGTTCTGATCTCCGCCGCGCAGTTCCTCGAAATGAAGTCGCGGCATTAAAAAACGAAAAGAGAGGTGTCCCGAATGATCCTGCTCCTGCTTGCCGACGGATTTGAAGAGACCGAGGCGCTGGTCCCCTTTGATCTTCTGAAACGCGCAAAATGCGAGGTCCAAACCGTCGGGATCACCGGCAAGACCGTGACCGGCGCGCACGGGATCCCCGTGACGGCGGATCTGTCCCCCCGCGACGTCAAGGGGAAGATCGACGCCCTGATCCTGCCCGGCGGGATGCCCGGAGCGAAGAACCTCGACGAGTCGCCCGACGTCGACCGTCTGATCGAGAAAACGGTCGCGGACGGAGGTCGGCTCGCCGCCATCTGCGCGGCGCCGATGATTTTGGGTCACCGCGGGCTCCTCAAAGGCAAACGCGCTGTCTGCTTCCCCGGCTTTGAAAGCGAACTCAAAGGCGCGACCGTGACGAAAGCGCGGGTCGAGAACGACGGGATGATCACCACCGCCGTCGGGATGGGCGCCGCCTACGAATTCGGGCTTGCCCTGATCTCCCGTCTCAAAGGAAGAGACGCGGCGGAATCGGTCAAACGCTCCGCCCTGATCCCCGACGGGATAACGATCCCCGACTGATCCGAAAAGAGGTAACTATGGTCTTAAAACCGAAAGAAACGCACGTCGCCTACCGCTGCCCCGACTGCCTGTCCGCCGTCAAGGGGCTGATCGGCGATTTCATACCCGACGCAGGGATGCTCCGTTTGAAATGCCCCTGCGGGAAAAGCCGGATGCAGGTGATCCCCTCCCCCGACCGCGAGAAGATCCGCTTTGACGTTCCCTGCCTGTTCTGCAGGCAGGATCATCACTTCACGGTGTCGCGGAGCGTGGTCTTCGGGGATCGGCTCTTCCTTCTGAACTGCCCCTATACCAATATGGATATCGGTTTTCTCGGTTCCGAAGACGCGGTCAGCTCTGCGCTCGACGGACAGCTCGAGGAGGTCTCGAAGCTCGCCGGGATGCTCGGCGTGGAGCGGCTGCAGGATCTCACGCCCGAGGAAGCCGAGAACGAAGGGGCGCTCCCCGACGCCGAGGTGCACGATATCGTCCGTTTCATCGTCAAGGAGATGGAGGCGGACGGCGCGATCTCCTGCCCCTGCGGGACGGGTCCCTACGAGACCGCGATGACCGAGAACGGGATCCTGGTCTACTGCACCGTCTGCGGCGCGTCGCACCTCTTCCCCGCGAACAGCGTCTCGGACGCGGAGGCGTTTCTGCACTGTGAGTCGCTGTAACTGAAGAACCCCCTCAAAGATCCCGGAAAAGAGGGGGGTCAGACCCCGTAATAGGCGACGATCCCCCGATAGAGCCCCTCGGCGAACAGCTTCGGGTCCTCGTTCATCTTCGCCGCCTCGGCGGGGTTGGAGAGGAATCCGATCTCGGAGAGGACCGCGGGCATCCGCGTTTTCCGAAGCACCCAGAGCCCCGGTCGGGCGATCACGCCGCGGTTCTTGAAGCCGGTCAAAGCCGTCAGCTCGGTCTGGATCACCCGGGCGATCTCGGCGGCGGTCGACGGGATCCGGTAGACAAGAGACTCGCTGCCGTTCGCCGACGTGTCGAGCGAGGCGTTGGTGTGGATCGAGAGGAACAGGTCGGCGCCCCAAGCGTTCGCCTGATTGGTTCTTGTCGAAAGACTGGTCGCGTTGCTGGTCCCGAGCTGCGTCTCGGGCGTCGGTCGCGACAGGCGCGCCGTGAACGCGGGATCGTTCTGCAGCAGAGCGTAAAGCTCCCGCCCCACGCGGTAGGTGACGTCCTGCTCCTTCAGCCCGTACCACTCGGCGCCGGTGTTGGGATTGGCGGGGTTGTGCCCCTGATCTATATAGACTCTGATCGCCATTTTCGTTTTCTCCCCTCGGGGAGGATCCTTTCTCGTTTACTCG
>JAGCYR010000074.1 GCA_017960705.1 Clostridia bacterium
GATCGGGGAACTGTGCGGCCACGACGGTGTCGACCGGAAGCAGCAGCTTGACGCCCTTCTGCTCCGCCTTCTTCATCATGTCCTTGCAGTAGTCGATCTTGCTCTCATCGAGCAGGCTTCCGCCGACGCTGTAGCCCTTCGCGGCGAGGCAGGTGTACGCCATACCGCCGCCGATGATGAGGGTGTCGACCTTGCCGAGCAGGTTGTCGATGACGTTCAGTTTATCCGAGACCTTCGCGCCGCCGAGGATGGCGACGAAGGGACGGGCGGGATCGGTCAGCGCCTTGCCCATGACCGAGATCTCTTTCTGGATCAGGTAGCCGCAGACGGCGGGCAGGTATTTCGCGACGCCGGCGGTGGAGGCGTGGGCGCGGTGAACGGCGCCGAACGCGTCGGAGACGTAGATCTCGGCAAGAGAAGCGAGTTCCTTCACGAAGGTATCGTCGTTCTTCTCTTCACGCGGATCGAAACGGGTGTTCTCAAGCAGGATGACTTCGCCCGGTTTCAGGGCGGCGGCTTTCGCCTTCGCGTCGGGACCGATGGTGTCGGCGCAGAGCGTGACCTTCACGCCCAGCAGCTCGGTAAGACGGGCGGCGACGGCACAAAGGCTGTATTTCGGGTTGACCTCGCCCTTCGGCTTGCCCATGTGGGAGCAGAGGATGACCTTCGCGCCCTGACCCATCAGGTACTTGATGGTGGGGAGCGCCTCGACGATCCGCTTGTCCGAGGTGATGACCCCGTCTTTCTGCGGAACGTTGAAATCGCAGCGCACGAGCACGCGCTTGCCGGCGACGTCGATGTCTTCTACGTTTTTCTTGTTGTAGGTTGCCATTTCCATATCTCCTTTTCGGATATTGAATTCGGGTTTTCAAACATTCCATAATAATATACCACATTCCCGCGGCTTCGTCAAGGGGGCGGAGCGAATTTGTGAAAAAAAAGACAAAGACCGGCGACCGCCCGAAAAAAGAGGGGAAGCGGCGGGTTTTCGTCCGTAAAGATTGATTTTTTTCAAAAACCGTGCTACAATAATAAAAAAAGATTTCGCCCTCCGGGGCGGGAAGGGGAACGATATGAACGAATTTGACGAAAACGAATCGCTGTCGTCCGAGGAACGGTACGACGGTTTCGGCGGCAGAAGACGCGGACGCGTCTCGGTAGACGAGGGCGACGCGGGGGGGATCTCGGTGCCGAGATACAACCTGATCCTCGGGGCAGTACTGCTCTGGGGCTTCCTTGCCAACGCCCTGATCTGTTTTTTCACCCGGAATATTTCGCTTGTCGATTACGCGCTCCCGATCCTGATCGGCTATATCGTTTTGGCGTTTATCGGCTTTTTGCTGACCCGTTCGCACAGCGCGGCGGTCAGCTTTATCGGCTACAATTTCGTGGTGATCCCGCTCGGCTTCGTCCTCTCCCTGTATATCTCCGAGTTCGAGCCGATGCTCGTCGCGTCGGTCTTTTTCCAGACGGCGGCGGTGACGCTTTCCATGATGCTGCTCTCGATGATCTTCCCGCGCCTCTTCCTCTCGATGGGACGGGCGCTCGGGATCACGCTCCTGATCGTGATCGTCGTGGAACTGATCGCCACGATCGTGATGATGGCGACGGGGGCGTTCAGCGACAATTTCTTCCTTTTGATCGACTGGATCGTGGTCGTGGCGTTCTGCGGCTATATCGGCTACGACTGGGCGATCGCGCAGAGACGGCGCCGCACGGTCGACGCCGCGGTGGATTCTGCCTACGCGCTCTATCTCGATATCGTCAACCTGTTCATCCGTCTGCTCGCGATCGCGGGAAGGAGAAGCCGGAAGTGATCTTCGACGCCGCCGCGTTCCGGAGCGGATTGCTCCGCGTCTTCGGGGAGAACGGGTTGGACGGTCTTCTGTCGGATGAAAAGGTCGATCGGCTGACCTCCTTCGCCCTCCGGCTCGCGGAGGAAAACGAAAAGTTCAACCTGACCGCCCTGACGACCCCGGAAGAAATGATCCTCCGCCACTTTGCCGACTGCGCGGCGCTGATCCCGCACCTGCCCGACGGAGGAAAAGCGTTGGACGTGGGCTGCGGCGCGGGATTTCCGTCGCTGGTGCTGGCGATCCTCTGCCCGTCGCTCTCGGTCACTTCTCTTGACGCGACCGAAAAAAAGGTCCGTTTCGTGTGCGAGATGGCGGATCTGCTCGGGCTTGACAATCTTTCGACCCTTACGGGCAGGGCGGAGACCCTCGCCGCTCGCGGTAACGAGCTCCGCGAATCCTTCGACGTCGTGACCGCCCGCGCGGTCGCACGGCTGCCGGTCCTCTCGGAACTCTGCCTGCCGTTCGTTTCGGTCGGAGGCGTGTTCCTTGCGATGAAGGGACCCGCGGCGGAGAGGGAAGCCGCGGAAGCGGCGCGGGCGATCCCGCAGCTCGGCGGACGGCTCGAGGGCGTACTTTCGCGCACGCTCCGGGACGACGCGGAGACCCTGACGCACGCCGCGGTGAAGATCGCGAAGGTGAAAAACACCCCCGGGGAGTACCCCAGATCTTACGCGCGGATCCTGAAAAAACCGCTCTGAAACGGTCGCCCGGGAGCAAAAAAACTTGACATTATGCATCTTTGGTGCTATAATGTATAAAGCCGATCGGAAGATCGGTAAAAACCACGACATATAAAGGAGAAAATGACAATGAAAACCAGAATTCTTGCGCTTCTTCTGTGCCTTCTGCTCGTCGCGTCGGCTTGCCTGATGACGGCTTGCGGCAAGAAGAGCAAAGAGGTTGCCGACGCGGAGGAGCGCGAGGTCGCTCTCGCTTCCTTCATGAAGGGCGTCGAATCGATCCGCAAGGGCGGCGCCGTCTTCACCGGTACGATCAAGGGCACTTCGACCGATCACCACTGGAACGACGAGACCCAGGAAATGGAACTCAAGACCGAGGATATCGATCTCAAGCTCTCGCTCAAGTACAACAACGAGACGTTCGACGCCGTCGCCGAGGGCAAAGCGGGCGACGACTCCGGCAAGTACGAGATCTACTTTGACGGCAAACTGGTCGGTATGCTCTCGCTCGACGAGAACGACGTCGCGGACGGTCAGGTCTACTTCCTCGAGGACGCCGGCGAGATCCTTCCGAGCTCCGTTTCGTTCCTTGCCGAGGATTACTCCGCGATCATCGACCAGGTCCTTGCTCTGATCGATCTTGACAAGGTCGCCGCGAATATCAGCGCCGCGACCAAGGACGTCATTTCCATCAAGACCAACGGCAAGACCTACACCGTGACCGTGACCTCCGACGCGATCTTCGATCTCGCCGTCGCCAAGCTCACCATCCTGAAGGATTCGGGCGACAAGACGGTTGCGGAGCTCTTCGACGCGCTGGTCGGCGAGGGCAGCTTTGCCAAACTGAAAACGACCCTTGAAAAGTACGAAGGCACCGACACGATCGCCGAGATCCTGCCCGACCTCGAGGCGGCTCTGACCGATTTCGGGATCAACGTCGACGCGCTCTACGCGTTCATCGGCCAGTTCCTCGGCGTGGAAGGCGAGGACGCCGGCGCGCAGGTGAAGCTTATGCTGACCGGTATGCTGTCCGAGATGACCATCAACGACGCGATCGCGGGGCTGGCGAAGACGTTCGGCCTTGACGAAATGTTCGGCGCCGGCGAAGCCCAGACCTACGAAGCGAATATGCCTACCCTCTTCGGCGGCGATGACGATGACGAAGAGGAAGAAGAGTCCGGCATCACCTACGAGATGTTCGTGCAGATGCTCCTTTCGTTCTCTCAAATGAAGGTGAACCAGCTGTTCGCTATGTTTGACGAAGACGCGGCAGCCGAAGGCGAAGAGTTCGATATCGCCGTCTCCGCCGCCGAGGCGATCGAGACGGTCAACGCGATCAAAGAGGCGATCAAGTTCAGCCTCTCCGTGACCTGCGACAAGAAACTCAACCCGACCGCGATCGAACTGAAGGCGTCGGTCGACACCACCAAGCTCCCCGAGGATATGCAGGAAGAGGACGAGGTCACCAAGATCGATCTCTCCATCTCCGCCGAGATCAAATCCTCCGTCGAGGTCGCTCCCTCGACCGCTATGCAGGCGCAGATCGCGGCCGCCGAGTCGGCTCGCGAGGACGACGCCGAGGAAGAGGAAGACTGATCTTACTTAACCTTTATCCCATAAAAAACGCTCCCCCAGCGGGGAGCGTTTTTTATGTTTTTGTTTGAAATGAGGGGATTTTTCTCTGCGGGCGGTTGACAAGCCCCCGTCCGGCATTGTATAATGATTTGATTCAAAGCGTAACAGACCGGAAGAGGTGATGGGTATGAAGATTTCGCTGGCAGGAGATCTCGGAAGCGGAAAAAGCACGGTGACCGACCTGCTGATCGCGGCGACCGGAGCCGAGCGATACACGACGGGGAAGATCATGCGCGATCTCGCCGCCGAGCGCGGTATGTCGATCGACGAGTTCAACCGCTCGATCGAGGGCAACCCCGAGGTCGATAAACTGATCGACGACGGTCTTCGCGCCCTGTCCGACGATCCGCGCGATCTCGTGATCGACTCGCGGATGGCTTGGCATTTCACCCGCGGCACCTTCCGCGTCTATATGAGCACCGACCCCGCGATCGCCGCCGGACGCATCATGGCGGCGGGACGAGAGGGAGAAAGATTCGCCACCCTCGACGAGGCGATCACCCGCACCGCCGCGCGGCGAAAGAGCGAAAAAAAGCGATATTTCGATTTCTACGGCGTCGATATCACCGATCTTTTCAACTACGATCTCGTGATCGACACCTCCTATGCTTCGCCCGTGCAGATCGCGTCCGAGATCCTTTCCGCCTATGAAGTGTGGCTCGACGATATCAAGGTCAAGCGATGCCTGGTCTGCCCGCCCCGCCTGTATTACCGAGCCGATCTCCCGATCGACCGGGAAGAGGTCCGCGCGTTCCGTCAGCTGATGATGTCCGGCACGACCCTCCCGCTCTCCGACGTCGTGTTTGACTCCGGCGAGTTCTTCCTGACCGGCAACCCCGCGCCCGCGTTCGGCATCGTCGCGGACGGGTTCTCCTTCGTCCCCTGCCGTCTGGTGAAGGGGAAGCCGAAGGGCGATTATATCAAATTGGAGAAAAGAAAATGAATACTTTGAAACGGAAGACCGCCGAAAAACTGTCGGAACTGGTCTCCGAACTTTATCCCGGCGCGTCGCTTACCGCCGACGAGCTGTCGGGAATGCTCGAATTCCCGCCCGACCCCGCGATGGGCGACCTTGCGCTCCCGTGCTTCAAACTGTCGCGCTCCCTGCACGCCTCCCCCGTCGCCATCGCCGACGCGCTCGCACCGAAAATGGCGGGCGACGAGATCGCGCGCGCCGAGGCGGTCAAGGGCTACCTCAACTTCTTTATCGACGGCGCCGCGTTCTCCGCGCGCGTCCTCTCCGAGATCGCCGAAAAGGGCGACAAGTACGGCTCGCCCGAATGCGGGGCGGGTAAGACCGTCGTTCTCGACTATTCCTCCCCGAACGTCGCCAAACCCTTCCACATCGGGCATCTCGGCACCACCGTCATCGGTCACTCGCTGAAACTGTTGCATCAGTTCGCGGGTTACAACTGCATCGGGATCAACCACCTCGGAGACTGGGGTACCCAGTTCGGGAAAATGATCGTCGCCTACCGCAAGTGGGGCAACCGCGAGGCGGTCGAGGAGGGCGAGTGCGACGAACTGGTGCGGCTCTACGTCCGCTTCCACGCCGAAGCTGAGAAGGACGAGACCTTGATCGATCAGGCGCGCGCCGAGACCAAAAAACTCGAGGAGCACGATCCCGACAACCTCGCGCTCTGGAAATGGTTTATCGAGATCTCGCTCCGCGAGTATCAGAAGACCTATCGCCAACTCGGGATCACCTTTGACTCCTACAACGGCGAGAGCTTCTACACCGACAAGATGCCCGAGCAGGTAGAACTCTTGAAAAAGAAAGGACTGCTCACCCTCGACGACGGGGCTTCGGTGGTCCGTCTGGATCAGTACAATATGCCGGTCTGCCTGATCCTGCGCAGCGACGGCACCACGCTCTACCCGACCCGCGACATCGCGGCGGCGGTCTATCGGGCGCGCACCTACCACTTCGATAAGTGCATCTACGTCACCAGCGCCGGGCAGTCGCTCCACTTCGCGCAATTGTTCAAGGTGATCGAACTGATGGGGTACGAATGGTATAACAAACTCGTCCACGTCCCCTACGGCACGGTCAGTGTCAACGGCGAAAAGCTCGCGACCCGGACCGGCAACGTCGTGCTGCTGAAAGACCTGTTTGCCGAGGCGATCGAAAAGGTTAAAAAGATCAGCGCCGAAAAGAACGGCGGGACCCCCTGTTCCGACGAGATCGCGGAGGCGGTCGGGGTCGGAGCGGTGGTCTTCCACTACCTCTCGAACAACCGGATGCGCGACATCAACTTCATCCTCGAGGACGCGCTCTCCTTCGACGGGAACACGGGACCCTACGCC
>JAGCYR010000075.1 GCA_017960705.1 Clostridia bacterium
GAGTTCGAACCGACGCCCATAATCACGGGGATCTTTCCACCCGCCCCCTCGACCGCCGCGCAGAGCAGCCGCTCCCATTCTTCGTCCTTCAAAGTCGCCGCCTCACCCGTCGTTCCCGCGACGCAGAGCGTGTCGATCCCGGCGGAGAGCTGCCACTCGATAAGGAAGCGGAAAGTCTCAAGATCGACCTCTCCTCCCGAAAAAGGTGTTATCAGCGCGGTAGCGACGCCGCGGAAGATCGGTTTGTTCATCGGTTTTCCCCCTTTTCGTTTTCCGGCTTGTTTTCGTCCTTATTCCATTGTATGTTTTCGCATCTGAAAGGGGTGCTTATGCCAAACGGTATTATCGTAAACGAGAAGGTCAAAACCGATCTTCTCACCTCGGATTTCGACTACGAGCTTCCCGAGGAGCTGATCGCGCAGACCCCCGCCGAGCGGCGGGACGGCTCGCGGCTGATGATCCTGGACAGAAAAAAGGACGCGCCCGAACACCGCGTCTTTTCGGATATTATCGACTATCTTGACCCGAAAGATATCCTCGTCGTCAACTCGTCGAAGGTGATCCCCGCGCGGCTGCTCGGCGTGACCGAAAAGACCGGGGGACCGATGGAGCTGCTCCTTCTGAAATCGCTTTCGCAGGGGCGCTGGGAGACGCTGGTCCGTCCCGGGAAACGCGCGAAGGAGGGCGCCGTTCTGCTGTTCGGCGACGGTCTGCTCCGCGTAACGGTGGAGAGCGTCAAGGACGACGGGAACCGGGTCGTTTCGTTCGATTATGACCGTTCCCGCTTCAAAAACGACTACGAACTGCTTGACGCCGTCGGCGAGCTTCCCCTCCCTCCCTATATCCGCAAGAAACAGAAGGATCTTTCCCGCTATCAGACCGTCTACGCCAAAGAGGAGGGCTCCGCCGCAGCGCCGACCGCCGGGCTGCACTTCACCCCCGAACTGCTCGACGCGATCAGAAAAAAAGGCGTCGGGTACGCCGAGGTGACCCTGCACATCGGGCTCGGCACCTTCCGCCCCGTAAAAGAGAAACGGATCGCCGACCATCTGATGCACACCGAACATTTTCACCTCGACGAGGACGCCGCCGCGGAGATCAACCGCCGCCGCACCGCTGGAGGAAGGGTGATCGCGGTCGGAACGACCTCCTGCCGCGTTCTGGAGAGCGTTTCGGACGAGAACGGGATCATTCACGCGACCGAGGGGGACACCGGGATCTTCATCTATCCCGGATACCGTTTCCGCGCCGTCGACGCCCTGATCACCAATTTCCACCTGCCGCAGTCGACGCTCCTGATGCTGGTCTCCGCGCTGGCGGGCAGAGAAAAGATCCTCGACGCGTACAAGACCGCCGTACGGGAGCGCTACCGCTTTTTCTCTTTCGGCGACGCGATGTTCATCTTGTAAAAGAAATGGTTTGACAAACGACCTCCGTTAGTGGTAAAATATACGCGATCAAGAATTGTGGAGAGAAACTATGCCTACTTGGGAAGAAATCAAAGCGTTCCTTTGGGAATGGACGCGAACGCACGGTCTTCGGATCGCCGTCGCGCTGATCATTCTCTTCATCTCGTTCCGGCTCGTCAATCTGATTTCCCGCATCATCCTGCGCCGGTCCGAGAAAAAGAACAAGGTCGACAAGACGGTCTCCCGCACCGTGATCTACGTCGGGC
The DNA here is from genome assembly GCA_017960705.1 of Clostridia bacterium. Taxonomy (GTDB): domain Bacteria; phylum Bacillota; class Clostridia; order Oscillospirales; family CAG-272; genus UBA1740. The sequence continues at coordinate 1,676 of JAGCYR010000075.1, forward strand.
GGGTGGTCCTGAAGGTACTGATCGGCGTGGCGCTCGTCGCCTACGTCGGGATCGATACCTCGGGGCTCGCGGCTCTGCTCGCCGCCGGGGGCGTGACCATCGGTCTTGCGGTCAACGGAGCTCTCGGGAACATCGCGGGCGGAGTGCTGATCATCGTGACGCGTCCCTTCCGTCTCGACGACTTTATCGAGGTCGCGGGTTATTCGGGCACGGTCGAGGATATCCGGCTGGTCTCCACGCGCCTCCGCACACCCGACAACAAGGTGGTGGTCGTCCCGAACGGCACCGCTTCGTCGGCGGTCGTGGTCAACTATTCGGTCAAGGATACCCGTCGGATCGACATAACCTTCCCCATCGGGTACGAGGACGACCGTCCGCGCGCGCAGAAAGTCCTGCTTGACGTCTGCAAGAAAAAGAGGACCGTCCTGAAGGATCCCGCGCCGATGGTGCGCGTGATGTCGAACGGCGCGAACGGAGTCGAACTGATCGTCCGGGTCTGGGTCCGCAGCGTGGATTACTGGCCGACCTATTTCGACCTGATCGAGAACGGAAAGACCGCGCTCGACGAAGCCGGGATCAAGATCCCCTATCCGCAGATGGACGTCCACATCAAAAAAGAGAAATAAAACCAAAGCGGGTGCGATTTTTCGCACCCGTTATATTTTTCTCCCCTCCGATCGGACGAACGGAGGGGAGTATAGATTGGTTATGGGGTCAGGCGTTCGCCGGTTCCGCTGCGGGTTCTTCGGGGGTTTCCTCCGGCTGAGCTTCGGCGGCGGGGGCTTCCTCGACTACGGGAGCGACCTCCTCGACCGGGGCTTCCGCAACGGGGGTTTCGGGTTCGGCGGGAGCGCTTTCCTTCTCGACGGGAGAGGCGCCGACGGTCTCGCCCTTACGGCCCGCGATCAGGACGCATCCCTCGGGGACGGCGAAACGGATGGCTTTCGGCGCGATGCCGATCGTGAACTCGGTACCGTCGACGATCTCGCCGTCGACCGACATCGAGAATCCCTCGGGCGCCTTGACCGTGATCTCTTTAGCCCGACGGTAGGTGATGTACTTCTGGAAACGCGGATCGTCGAGGTGGGTTCCGTTGGTGTAGGCGCCGAGCAGACGGACGAAGGTGATCCGGGACAGAGGGCGGAACGCCGTGACCTCGATCAGCCCGTCGTTGTTGATCGCGCGGGGAGCGCAGAAGAAGCTGCCGCCCACGTAGCCGCCGTTCGCCAACGTGCAGAGCAGGATGCGTCCCTTGGTGTCGACGCGCTCGCCGTCGGCGGTGATCTCGCACTTGTTCTTCATCGCCTTGATCAGCCCGGTCACGACGCCGGTGACGTAGGCGTGTTTGCCGCCGATGATTTTTTTCCGTTTGACCTTGATCATGGTCTTCGCGACCGTGGTATCAAAGCCGAAGTTGGTGATGTTGATGGAGTAGCGGAATTCGCCGGGTTTGCCGTTGTCGACCGTAAGCAGGTCGATCTCGTCCTCCGGTGCGTCGAGCAGTTTCTTGAAATCAAGGAAGTTATCGCGGCCGCCGTAATACTTGACGAAATCGTCGCCGCTCCCCGACGGATACACGCCGACAGAGCCGTTCTCGTGTCCGGCGACGCCGTTCACGACCTCGTTCAGCGTCCCGTCGCCGCCGCAGGCGTAAAAACGCGCCCGCTCGTCGGGATGCTCCTCCAGCCACGCCTTCGCGTAGCGCGTGGCGTCGAGAGCTCCCTGCGTGAGGTAGAACTCACAGTCATAGCCGGGGATCCCGGAAACGGCGCGCATGATCTCCTCGGAGGAGTCCTTCTTCCCCGCCGCGGGGTTGATGACAAAGATATGCTTCATGTATTCGCGTTCTCCTTTCGGATGATTTAATACGTCTTTCTTTGCGCGGATTTAATATTCAATTCATAATCACGAGTATAATGGCAATCGAAAAATGTGAAAAGGGAAAGAGGAAACCGCTTTGTTACGTTTCAAATACGTCGTGGTCCGAAGCTTTTTCAAGATGCTCTGGATGGTCTTTCAGGCGAAATACTATCACCGCCACCGTGAAAAGTACGACGAGGTCTTCCGCTACCGTCACGTGCAGAAAATGGTGACCTACCTCCGCAAGAACGCGAAGACCGAATCGGTCGTGATCGGCGAGGAAAACCTCCCGACCGAGGGCGGCTACATCATGTACGCCAATCATCAGGGAAAATACGACGCGATCGGACTGCTCTCCTATCACAAGGAGCCCTGCTCGGTTCTGATCGAGATCGGCAGTTCCCGCGTTTTTTCGACAAACGAGGCGGTCGCGCTGCTCGACGGGATCCGGATCGACCAGAAACGCCCCCGTCAGCAGGTCAAGTGCCTTCGTCAGCTGGCTGAAGAAGTACGCGATAAGGGACGCGCGTTCATCGTCTTCCCCGAAGGAAAATGGGGGAAAAACAGAAACACGCTCCAGGAGTTCCACGACGGCTGCTTCTACAGCGCCCAGCTCGCGAAATGTCCGATCGTCCCCGTGGTGCTCGTCGATTCGTGGAAATCAATGAACACCAACAAGATCCGCGGCAAGGTCGTGACCGAGATCCGCTATCTTCCGGTGATCCCCTATTCCGAATATGAAAACCTTTCGCGTCAGGAACTCTGCGAACTCGTTAAAACGCGCATCCAGACCGAACTCGACCGCGTGCTATCCGAACGGTCGGAGCAAACGGCGTGATCACTTTCCGAAGAGTTCGGTGATCGGATCGGTCTCTTCGATCACGGCGGCAGTCCCCTCTCCCGTTTCGTCGGGGTGGGCGATATAGCCGCCGTCTTCTTTATCCGCCTCGGTCATCAGGGGGCGGTCGGTGTAAATGGTCAGTTCGGCGACGTCGGGGGTGCGCCCCGTTTTTTTCTTGGTCTTTTTCTCGCGGCGGAGCAGGTTCATCAGAACCACTTCTCCGTTCCGCCAGACGTAAGTGCGCGCGTCCTCGACGTTGTTGCGCACGATCCCGATCCCGAGCGCAGCGAGGTTCGGATCGGAGTAGGCGGACGACGTCAGGATAACGTCGCCTTTTTTCGCGCGGAGACGGAAGCGGTACGCCCCCGCCGCGTCGCGCATGATCTCGTAGCGCGGCGCCTTGGGAAGCGGTTTTCCCGTATCGGTCAGGTCTGCCTCTCCCGCGTTCTTTCCCTGCTCCATCACGGTCAGGATACCCTTCTTGCAGGCGTCCTCGGTGATATAGACCGGGGAGGTCGAGAGGATCAGCCGGTTGGGGGCGTAGAGCTGAAAAACGAAGCCGTCCTTCACGCGTCTCATCACGAAACTGCCCACGGGTCGTCCCCTCCTTTCGTTCCGGGCGTCTTGATTTTCGCCGCGGAAAATGCTATACTGTTTTTAGTATACAATATTTTGCACCGTTTTTCAATAGGAAATCTTATTTTTCACTTTTTTTGAGAAGGGAGGGATGATCGCGGATGAGCCGACGCCGTTCGTTCTGGACGTTTCATCTGATCGCCCTCGTTCTCGCGGGGGGATGGATCGGTTGTTTCTTCCTGTTCTCACGGCTGCGGGATGCGGGATACTTCGTCGTGACCTGCCCTCTGCACGACCTGCTCAAAATCTACTGCCCTCTCTGCGGCGGTTCGCGCGCGATCCTCTCGCTTTTCCGTTTCGATCTGGCGAGTGCGTTCCGCGCCAATCCCGCCGTTCTGCTTTCGCTCCCGGTGATTCTCTTCTACTACGTCCGCGCGCTCGTCGTTTTCGCACGGGGCGGCGCGTTCTCCTTCCGGATCCCGCGGAAATGGACGGTCGCTCTCCTCTGCCTTTTTGCCGCCTTCTTCGTTTTGCGCAACGTGCTTCTCATCTTTTTCGGGATAGACCCGACGGGGGACTTCATACGCTCCGCCTGACAAAACGCGCCGCCGGCACTTGCCGGCGGCGTTTTGATTTAAAGGTTAAATAAGGCAAGAGAAGCGGTCGTCGTCGAAAACGCTTCGAGCCCCTCGCCCGCGAGGAGGGCGGTCATCGTTCCGGACAGAACGAACGTTACGACCGAACCGACGATCGACAGGATGCCGAGAACGATATTGACGATCCCGAGGACTCTGCCCGTAGCGGCGTCGGAGGTCTCGTAGCCGAGATTCTGCGCCGAGCGTTTCGCCTTGCCGTACCCGATGATCCCGAGAACGATCCCCGCGATCTGACAGCAGCAGAGCGTCACGAAGATCCCGATGATGCCGAGCGTTCTGGACGTCGCCCCGTCGGTATCCTGACGCGGCGGCTGAAAACCGGGGCCGCCGGATCCGCCGCCTGAGGGCGTGTACTGCTTGTAGTTGCCGGTGGAATTATTGCCGTCGTATTTCGGCTTTTCGTCCCAATTATCCTGATCGAATCCGTTTGCCATCTGTGTATCTCCCTTTCAGAATTATGTATTGTTTGCCCCGGCGGGTGCGGGGAGCAGGAATGCGAGCGTTTCGGGCAGCTTGCGGTAATCGTAGATCCTGACGAACGGCACTCCCGCTCGGTAGACCGGTTCGTCGTTCCCGCCCTCTCCCGGATCGTCCCCGACGTAGGTCACGTCGTCAAAGGAGATCCCGTTATCGCGGCAGAATCGGACGAGCGCGTAGTATTTGTTGTAGGGGCGCGGCGCAAAATCAAACGACGAAGAGCCGCCGACGAACACCTCGAATTCCGGAAACGCGGCGCGGATCTCGGGGAGCAGCGCGCGACGAACCGATCGGTCGGGATCGAACGCCAGCTTTTCTTCGAGCGTCGCCTCGGTCCCGAGCACCGGGAAACACGCGCACCCGGACGGGAAAAAGAGCGCCGATTCGCCGCGAAACGACGTAAAGCCGAACCGCTCCCGCAAGAGCTCGATCGTTTGCGAGACCTTCTCTTTATCGCAGTAGACGGTCTCCTCCCGGATCATAACGAGTTTCCCCGTTTCGTCGACACGCGCGTACTGCATCCCGTAATTGCCGAGGATCTCGATCGGGAAAAAGCCCATCTGGCTCGAAATGCGCCCGCAGTCGCCCGCGCCGACCATCAGAAGCCGATACTCCTTCGCAAGCAGCGTAAGGAACGCCCTGTTCCCCTCTTCGAGAGGAGATTTGTGCTGCGTCAGGGTGCCGTCGAGATCAAAGGCGATCAGCTTCATCTTCTTTTCCTTCCGGGGTCCTCCGTCGGCGTCTCCGCGTCCGTTCGGTGGATCCTTGCTTCTTATTATATCGCAACCGCAGGAAGATTGCAAGTCCTTCGGCACTTTTTCGGCAAAAAAAGGGAATCCCTCAATCGCGGAAATACAGATCGCGGGTATAGACCTTCTCCGCCACGTCCGAAAGGTCGGGATGGAAGCGGTTGGCGAGGATCACGTCTGATCTTTCCTTGAATTCTGCAAGATCCCGGATCACGCGGCAGCGGAAGAAGGTTTCCTCCTTCATCGCTGGTTCGTACACCACGACGTCGATCCCCTTCGCCTGGATGCGCTTCATCACGCCCTGCACCGAGGAGTGGCGGAAATTGTCGCTTCCCTCCTTCATCGTGAGGCGGTAGATCCCGACCGTGCCGGGGTCGCGCGCGATGATCTGGTCGGCGATGAAGTCCTTACGCGTGCGGTTGGCTTCGACGATCGCCGGGATCAGATTCTGCGGCACGTCGCGGTAGTTGGCGAGCAGCTGTTTGGTGTCCTTCGGCAGGCAGTAGCCGCCGTAGCCGAACGACGGGTTGTTGTAGTGCGATCCGATCCGGGGATCCAGCCCGACCCCCTCGATGATCCGGCTCGCGTCAAGACCGCGCAGCGCGGCGTAGGTGTCCAGTTCGTTGAAGAAAGCGACGCGGAGCGCAAGATAGGTGTTCGCGAACAGTTTGACCGCCTCCGCCTCGGTCGGATCCATATAGCGCACCTCGACGTTCTCTTTTTCCGCGCCGTCGACGAGCAGCCCGGCGAACCGTTCCGCCTCGCGCATCAGCCGCGCGTTTTTGGTAGGCACGCCGACGATGATCCGGCTCGGGTAGAGGTTGTCGTAGAGCGCCTTTCCTTCCCGGAGGAATTCAGGACTGAACAGAATATTGTCGCAGGTGAGCGCTGCGCGGACCGATTCGGTGTAGCCGACCGGGACCGTCGATTTGATCACGATCACGGCGGCGGGATTGACGGCGATCACCTGCCGGAGCACCGATTCGACCGACGAGGTGTCGAAATAGTTCTTCTTCTCGTCGTAGTTGGTCGGGGTCGAGACGATCACGAACTCCGCGTCACTGTAGGCGGCGTCCCCGTCGGTCGTGGCACTCAGACGAAGTTCTCCCGTTTTCAGCGCAACTTCGATCTCGGGGTCGCGGATGGGGCTCTCCCCCGCGTTCACTGTATTCACCCTCGCAGGGTCGATATCCACCGCCGTCACGTCGTTGTTTTTGGCAAGCAAAACCGAAAGGGAGAGCCCGACGTAACCCATCCCCGCAACTGCTATTCTCAAATCGTTTCTCCTTTTAAAACACACGTATCAGCCGAGGCGTACACCGTCCGCTGTGCGGCAGAGGTGGGCGCTGTATTTCCCCTTCAGTTTGGGGAATCTCGCAAGGTACTCACGCTCGACCCGAGCGAAGATCTCCTCCTTTTTCGCGGGATCGATCAGCGCCATGCAGCACCCCTTGAATCCCGCGCCGGAGAATCTGCCCCCGTAGACGCCGTCCGTTTCTTTCATAATTCCATAGAGCGCAATCAGCTCGGGCGATCCGGTCTCCCAGAGTTCAATCGAACTGCGCCCGCTCTCGAACACGAGCCGTCCGAACTCCGAAAGGTCTCCCCTCCTCCACGCCTCGGCGCCCCGTTTGACCCGGTCGATCTCCCCGTACCAGTGCTCCGCCCGTTTCGCCCAGTTTTCGGGCAGACGGTCGCGGTAGCGGAGAAAGACCTCGCAGGGGACGTCCCGGAGATAAGTTTCCTCAAATTTACCGTATTCCATACCCGCAAACGCCTTCACCGCGTAGGCGGCGGAACGGCATTCGTCGACGCGCATATTGAATTTTGATCCCGCAAGAGAACGCTCCAGCCCGGAAAAGAAAACCGCGATCGCGTATGGCGGCATATTTTGCGGGGTCGGGATCAGTTCCGGCTTGTCGGTCAGAAGATCCATAAAGAGCAGATGATCCTTCCGGCAGTAGATCTCACAGCTCTGGTCGAGTTTCCCGCAGGAAACGCCGACGTAGCGGTTCTCGGCTTCCTTCGAGATCGCGACCATTTCGGAGGGGTTGAGACGGATCCCGTTCAAACGGCTTAACGCCGAGAGGAAGGTGATGATGACCGCCGCAGACGAGGACAGCCCCCCGATCGGGAGTTCCCCGTCGATCACGGCGCAA
>JAGCYR010000076.1 GCA_017960705.1 Clostridia bacterium
ATCAGAACCGTCGAGGGGTACGCGGCGGTGCCGCCCGGAACGTACAGACCGACGCGCTCGATCGGCGTGATCTTCTGTCCCGTGACTTTTCCCCACTGGGGTTTGCCGATTTGGAATCCCTCGCGCACCTGTTTTTTGTGGAACGCGCGGATATTCTCCGCGGCTTCCTGAAGTACCGCAAGGAACGCGGGTCCGACGGTCTTGTACGCCTCGTCGATCTCCTCGCGGGAGACGGAAAGAGAGTCGAGTTTCACCCCGTCGAAACGCTCGGTACAGTCGCGGAGCGCCCTGTCGCCGCCCGCCCGGACCTCTGCGATGATACTCGCGACGGCGTCCGAGACGTTCGCCGTGGGGTTGTCGCGGGCGAAGATCTCCTCGTTCGAGACCTCGCCCATTCTGAAGATCTTAATCATTTTCGGTCACCAGTTCTTTCATTTTCTCCGTGATCTTTCCGATCTCGCCGGAGAGGAAGCGGAAGCTTGATTTGTTGGCGATCAGCCGCGCGCTGATCGGGAAGATCTCGGCTTTGACCTCGAGATCGTTTTCGCGGAGGGTCGTGCCGGTCTCGACGATGTCGACGATGACGTCGGAGAGCCCGAGGATGGGGGCGAGTTCGATCGAACCGTTCAACTTGATGACGTCGATATCGCGCCCGATCCCCTCGTAGTAACTCGAGGCGACGTTCGGAAATTTGGTCGCGACGCGGAGGGTTTTGGTGTTATCGTCGTGAAAATCCTTCTTCGCGGCGACCGCCATCCGGCATTTCCCGAGTCCGAGGTCGAGCAGTTCGTAGACGTCGGGGGCGTATTCGAGGATGATGTCCTTCCCTGCCACGCCGAGGTCAGCCGCCCCGCGTTCGACGTAGATCTGAACGTCCGAGGGCTTCACCCAGAAGAAGCGGACGCCGGTCTTTTCGTTCTCGAAGATCAGTTTCCGGTTCTTTTCGCGGATCGAGGGGCAATCGAAGCCCGCCCGCTCGAAAAGATCGTAGACGGTCTCGCCGAGCCGTCCTTTCGGCAGAGCGATGTTCAGCATTTCTTGCCCTCCTTCCGCATGTCTTTCAGTTCCTTGTATCGGAGTTTTTCGGGGATCGCGCGGAGCGCCGAGCAGCTCTTGCCCGCCCGTCTGATCGCGTCCGCCGCTTTCGCGACGTCCTTCGGATCGCAGGTCTCGTCGTAGAGGAGCGCCACGTCGAGATCCGCCCCCCCGTCGTTTTCGTCAAGCGCCTCGAGCAGATCAAGGTAGATCGCGAATCCGACGGCGCGGGAGGTGCGCCCGAGCTTCTCCATCATCCCGTCGTACTGACCGCCCGAGAGGACGTCGGATGCGATGCCGCGGAGGAAACCCTTGAAAATGAAGCCGTTGTAGTAGTTGACGTCGCCCGTCAGACTGAAATCGAAGCAGATCTTGTCGGCGCAGGGCGAATCCGAAAGCAGAGCGGCGAGCCGTCCGACCTCTTTTGCCGCCGGGGTGTCCGGCAGGGTCGAGAGAAACGCGGGGGCGTCCTTGGGGGCAAAGTTCGCGGAGAGCAGACGGCAGAGCGCATCGTAACCCTCGGCGGAAACGCCCGATTCGTCGCACGCGGTTTTCAGGTCGTGGGCGTTCTTGCCCGCGATGCAGCCGCTCGCGATCTCAAGGAACGAGGGGTCCTTCGAGACGCACTCGATCACCTCGGTGAGCAGCCCAAGGTGCGAGACGGTCAGCCGGTATTCCCCGCCGATCTTTCCGAGACTCTCCGCCGCAAGGACGATCGCCTCGTAGACGTCGTAGAGATCGACCTCTCCTATGCACTCCAGCCCCGCCTGCCGGATCTCCTTGAAGCGGTGGGTGCTCTTCGAGACGCGGTAGACGTTCTCGTCGTAATACACTTTCTGTTTCTCGCCGGGTCTGTCCTCGCCGCCCTTGATGATCGAGAGCGTGACGTCGGGCTTTAAGGCGAGCATCTTTCCGTTGGTGTCGTTGAACGCGATGACGCGGTCGCCGACCATAAACTCCTTGTTGCGGACGTAGAGTTCGTATTCCTCGAACTTCGACATCCGGTAGGGGCGGTAGCCGTAGCGCCGGTAAAGGTCGCGCAGCTCGAACACGACCCGCTCCTCGCGGGTGAGTACGGCGTCGTTCATTTCGTTTTCTCCTTGTCTTCCTTGGTCTTTTTGTCGGCGGCTTTCAGGCGATCGAGCACGGTGCGGTAGCCGCCGGGGCCGTATTCGTAGCACTTGTTCACGCGGCTGATGGTCGCGGTGCTGGCGCCGGTCGCGTCGCGGATCGACAGATAGCTGACGCCCTCGTCAAGCATCCGTGCGACAGACAGACGCTGGGCAAGATCCAGGATCTCCTTGACCGTCGCGACGTCGTCGAGGAACGCGTAGGCTTCCTCGCGGGTCGTAAGCGACAGCAGCGCGTCGCAGAGCAGGTCGGTGCTCTCGTTATGCCAATGGCTCATAGTGTTCCTCCTCGCTATTCTTATCGAGCGGTTTCGTTGTGCGGGGATCCGCGGTTTTCGCGATAGCCGCCGAACGCGTCTTCGCCGCGGCGATTCAGCGGTTTAACGCTTTATCACTTTAGCGTTTTAGCGATTCAGCGCGCTAAACTACGAATGATAATACCACAGACGGTGCGCTTTGTCAAGGGGGAAAGGGCGTTTTTTCAAAAAAGATAAGGATTTTTTCGGGAACGGTACTATAAACAAGTGAAAAGGAATGCGTGAAACGCCACACGGCTACGGCTACATTTTTATATTTATGTCGGATTGGCGCTTGACAAACGCGGGGGCGCGTGTTATAATACTTGCGAGATTCTTTAAGAGGGTCCCGTGAGGCCGTCAAGAATTGCAACTGAATCGGACCGACGAGTCCTTTTTTCGGACTGCTTTTCTTGGGCGAAAAGCGGTTATTTTTATAAGTGGGAGGGCGTCATGATCTACCTTTGCGGCGTAACGGACTATTTGACGGAGCAAAACGGTCGCCCGATTTATCCCGCCGACCTCTCGTTTCCGATCCCCACTCCTTCCGACCTCTCTTTTCACGGCGAACGATTCGCACTTTTACCCGGTCTTGCAGACATACATGTTCATCTGCGGGAGCCGGGTTTTTCTTATAAAGAGACGATCCGCACGGGTTCTCAAGCCGCGGCGCGCGGCGGGTTTACCACGGTGTGCGCGATGCCGAACCTCGACCCCGTCCCCGACAGCCGGGAGCATCTATCCAAGGAACTCGCCCTGATCGAGCGGGACGCCGTGATCGAGGTGCTGCCCTACGGCGCGCTGACGGTCGGGGAGGGGGGGCTCGCCCTCTCGGATATGGACGAGATCGCGCCGTCGGTCGTCGCCTTCTCGGACGACGGGCGCGGGGTGCAGAACGAGGACGTAATGCGCGAGGCGATGCAGCGGGCGAAGGCGCTCGGGAAAGTGGTCGTCGCGCACTGCGAGGACAATTCCCTGCTCTGCGGCGGGTATATCCACGACGGGACGTATTGCAAAGAACACGGACACAAAGGGATCGTCTCGGCGTCGGAATGGAAAGCCGTCGAACGCGACCTTGAATTGGTACGCGAAACCGGCTGCGCCTACCACGTCTGCCACGTCTCGGCAAAAGAGACGGTGGAACTGATCCGGCGGGCAAAAGCGGAGGGGCTGGACGTGACCTGCGAGACCGCGCCGCACTACCTGCTGCTCGACGATTCGCAGCTACAAGAGGACGGACGATTCAAAATGAATCCGCCGATCCGGGACAAGTCCGACCGGGACGCCCTGATCGCGGGGCTGCTCGACGGAACGATCGATATGATCGTGACCGATCACGCGCCGCACTCCGCCGAGGAAAAGAGCCGCGGGCTGGCGGGCTCCCCCATGGGGATCGTGGGGCTCGAGACCTCGTTTCCCCTGCTCTACACCTACCTCGTGCTGCCGGGGGTAATCACGCTCCCGCGTCTGCTTGAGCTGACGTGCTGCAATCCGAAAAAGCGCTTCGGGATCCCCGAACGAAAAGACGACTTCACGGTGTTCGACCTCTCGGCGCGCTACAAAGTCGACCCCGCCGACTTCCTCTCGATGGGCAAAAGCACTCCCTTCGCGGGATGGGAGGTCGCGGGAAAATGTATGTTGACCGTCTCGCGGGGAAAAATCGCCTACCTTGACCCGGAATCGAAAGCGAGGACCAAATGAAACAAACCGTTCTGACCGTACAAACGAACGAGCCGATCGCGAAAAGCGTCTATCGGATGACGCTTACGGGCGACCTCTCGGCGATCACACGCCCCGGGCAGTTCGTCAACCTGAAGCTCGACGGGTTCTACCTGCGCCGCCCGATCTCGGTTTGCGACAAAGACGGCGACACGCTGACGCTGATCTACAAGGTCGTGGGCGACGGAACCCGGACGATGGCGGGCTACGGAAAAGGAAAAGAGATCGACTGTCTTCTCGGGCTCGGAAACGGCTACGATACCGCCCTCTCGGGGAACGCCCCCCTCTTGGTCGGGGGCGGGGTCGGGGTGCCGCCGCTCTTTTGGCTCGCGCGGACGCTGATCGCGGAGGGCAAGCGCGTGACGGCGATCCTCGGCTTCAACACCGAAGACGAGGTGTTCTACGAAAACGAGTTCCGGGCGCTTGGCGCAAAGGTCGTCGTGACCACGGTAGACGGGTCGTACGGACAAAAGGGATTCGTCACCGATGCGCTCGCGGGGCTCGACTACACCTACGTTTACACCTGCGGTCCGGAACCGATGCTGAAGGCGCTCTACCGGGCGGCGAAGGTCGACGGACAGTACAGCTTCGAGCGCCGGATGGGCTGCGGGTTCGGCGCGTGTATGGGTTGCACCTGCAAAACCGTCGCGGGCAACAAGCGGATCTGCCGCGAGGGACCGGTTCTGAAACGGGGGGAGATACTATGGGAAGACTGAACGTAACGCTCTGCGGGATCGAGCTCGACAATCCCGTGATCCCCGCCTCGGGGACCTTCGGATTCGGGTACGAGTTCGCCGATTACTACGATATCAACGAATTGGGGACCTTCAGTTTCAAGGGAACCACCGCCGAACCCCGCTTCGGGAATGCTACGCCCCGGATCGCGGAGACCCCCGCGGGGATGCTCAACGCCGTGGGGCTGCAGAATCCCGGGGTCGATCGGGTGATTTCCGAGGAGCTGCCGAAGATGCGGCGGGTCTTTTCGAAACCCGTGATGGCGAACGTCTCGGGCTTCTCGGTCGGGGAATACGTCGAGGTGGTCGAAAAGCTTGACGGCGAGGAATCGGTCGGGTGGTTCGAAGTCAATATCAGCTGTCCGAACGTCCACGGGGGCGGCATGAGCTTCGGGACCGACCCGAAGGCGGCTTCGGAAGTGACGCGGGCGGTACGGAAAGCCACCAAGAAGCCGATCATCTTAAAACTCTCGCCGAACGTCACGGATATCACCGCGATCGCGCGGGCGGTCGAATCAGAGGGCGCCGACGGCGTGTCGCTCATCAATACGCTGCTCGGGATGCGGATCGATATCGCCCGCCGCAAGCCCCTGCTCGCCAATACCACCGGCGGGCTGTCGGGTCCCGCGGTCTTCCCCGTCGCGCTCCGCATGGTATACCAGACGGCGAAGGCGGTGAAGATCCCGGTGATCGGGATGGGCGGCGTCAGTCGCGCCGAGGACGTGATCGAGATGATGCTCGCCGGCGCGACGGCGGTCGAGGTCGGCGCCGCGAACCTGGTCGACCCCTGCGCCTGCCTGGATATCATCCGCGGCCTGCCCGGCGTGATGGATCGCTACAAGATCGAAAACCTGCAAGATATTATCGGAGGTGCAACCAAATGAAACGCGACGTAATCGTTGCCTGCGACTTTCCCTCGGCGGAGGAGACATTCGCTTTCCTTGACCGCTTCAAGGAGGAAAAGCCGTTCGTTAAAATCGGGATGGAGCTCTTTTACGGCGCCGGTCCCGAGATCGTCCGCGAGATCAAGGCGCGGGGACACAAGATCTTCCTCGACCTGAAGCTCCACGACATCCCGAATACGGTCAAACGGGCGATGGCGGTATTGTCAAAGCTCGACGTCGACCTCTGCAACCTGCACGCCGCGGGCGGGCTGGATATGATGCGGGGAGCGATCGAGGGACTGACCCGCCCCGACGGAACGCGCCCGCTCCTGATCGCTGTGACCCAGCTGACCTCGATCGACCAGACGCGGCTCTCGGGCGAACTCCTGATCGACCGTCCGCTCCCCGAAGTGGTGACGCAGTACGCCAAGAACGCGAAAGCAGCGGGGCTTGACGGCGTGGTCTGCTCCCCGCTCGAAGCCGGAACGGTGCACGAGGCGTGCGGCGCGGGCTTTCTCACCGTGACCCCGGGCGTGCGGTTCTCGGACGGCGCGACGGGGGATCAGCAGCGGGTCACGACCCCGGCGAAGGCGCGGGAACTCGGCTCGGACTTCATCGTGGTCGGTCGCCCGATCACCGCCGCCGCCGACCCCATCGCCGCCTACCGCAGATGCGTCGCTGAATTTCTCGGATGATAACGAAAGGAACATAGAACGATGGAAAAGAAAATCGCGCACGACCTGCTCACGATCGGAGCCGTCTTCTTCCGTCCCGACGAGCCCTTCACCTGGGCGAGCGGGATCAAGAGCCCGGTCTACTGCGACAACCGCCTGACCCTGACCTCCCCCGCCGTCCGCCGCGACGTCGAGGAAGGGCTCGCCAAGCTCGTCAAAACCAACGACCCCGAAGTCGAGGCGCTCTTCGGCACGTCGACCGCGGTGATCTCGCACTCCGCGATCACGGCGCATCTGCTCGGTCTGCCGATGGGCTACGTCCGCAGCGGAGCGAAG